>CAKTGD010000145.1 GCA_934561335.1 uncultured Oscillospiraceae bacterium | reverse complement strand
AATTACCTTCTCGGCGAAGGGGTGGCCGAGGACCATATTCTGTCCTTTGAGCTGGACTTGACCCGTGATATTCGCTACCGCAATCCGTTGGAGCTTGCGGCTCATGTCCGCGAGATCGTAGAACACAGCGCAGACCAATATTATCTCTTTGTAGACGAGATTCAGATGTCCGATGAAGTTCCGAATCCCTACAATCCGGACGGGAAGAAGATCACCTTCTACGACGCCCTCAACGATTTGAAGTCACTGTCCAATCTGGACATTTATGTGACCGGCAGCAACTCCAAAATGCTGTCCTCCGATATTCTGACGGAGTTTCGTGGGCGCAGCGACGAGATTCGTGTGCATCCGCTTTCCTTTGCGGAATACTATTCCGCTGTTGGCGGTGACAAGCAGGACGCCTTTGATAACTACGCATTCTACGGCGGTATGCCGCTGATCCTCTCCCGCCCCAACGACACCGCTAAAATGGCCTATCTGAAATCTCTCTTTTCCGAGGTCTATCTGAAGGACATCGTAGAGCGAAAAAAGATCAAGCGGGAGGATGTGCTGTCCGCTATTCTTGATCTGCTGTGTTCGTCCATCGGCTCTCTGACCAATCCGACCAAGGTGGCGGACACTATCAACACGAAGCAAAAGCGCAGCGGCGAAAATGTGGTTGCCTTAAATACCGTCAAAGCCTATATGGATCATTTGTCGGACTCCTTCCTCTTCACCGAATGCAAACGCTGGGACGTGAAGGGCAAAAGCTATTTTGATTACCCCAACAAGTATTACTGCGAGGATATTGGGCTGAGAAACGCCCGTATCGGCTTCCGCCAGCAGGAAATGACCCATATCATGGAGAACATCATCTATAATGAGCTACTGATCCGCGAATGCGCCGTGGACATCGGCATCGTGTACAGCAATGAGAAAAATGCTAAGGGCAAGATCGCTCCGGTGGCGCAGGAGATCGATTTCATTGCCGCTTCCGGCGGGAAAAAGACCTACATTCAGTCCGCCTACGCGCTGGGGACGGAGGAAAAGGCCATCACCGAGAATAAGCCCTTTGCTCTCACTGGTGACTCTTTCCCGAAGATCATTGTGCGTCACGATATCCGCAAACGTTGGTATGATGATAACGGCATTCTCAATGTCGGCGTCATCGACTTCCTGCTGGACGACACGCTTGTCTAATTTCTTCTAAAAGCAAATATGAAAACGCATTGAGGTGGATCTCCTTGGTTGGGGCCACCTCAATGCCTTCACCGGAAAAATTTTATGGTACACCCTTGACTTTTTTCCCCTCTTCCGGCAGCCCCAGCGCGGCATATGCCGTGATGAAGGCCGCCTCATCCAATGCCTCGTTGAGGCCGCGCCCCAGCATCCCCTCCAGCCGCCACACTGCAGCCGCATAGTCCGGTATCTGCTGCGTGAGTCCCTCGTGGATGAGGGCAGGCAGCCGCAGATATTCCGGCGGCAGCCGCTCCAGCCGGAGGCGGAGCCGGACGAACGCCTCCCCCAGATGCCGGTCTGCAAGCGCACTCATAGCAGCACCCCCAGCAACTCGTCCATCAGCTCGTCTGATGCCGCCGCCCAGTCGTCCGGGTATCCTGCCCAGGCGGTGCCGGTGTGTGCAAGCTCGTCCAGCTCGTCCGAATGCTCCAGGCAGTAGTCTGCGAGCGCTTCCCAGGCCAGGCCGGGGGTGGAGCAGTTCCGGATGAACGCCGCCTCAGCGGTGACTCCCCGCCGCATCTCCCAGCTCTGGCTGGCGTGGTCCCAGCAGAGGCTCCAGCGTCCGGGCTCCGTGTCTGGGGCGTGGACGGCCGCCAGCTCCGCGCGCGGCATCTTGGGAAAGAGGGTGGGGAAACGCGTGCCGGGCCGCACGATGATGCGGAATCCGGTGGGGGCTGCGCCGGTGCCGGCGTCCTGCCACCCGTCGGGGATGGCAGGCAGAACGGGCGTCCAGCCAAGGCTGGGGGTGGTACGCGAGACGGTGCCCCAGGGGGTGCTGCAGATATATCCAACAATATTGTCCATAGGAATCCTCCTCTCTCCCAGACCGGATGACTCTCAGGGAGATCTCGTATTTCCCGGAGCCGGGGCTCCGGGCTCTGATTTTATTGTTCCCGTGGCGGCTGCCAAAACGCTTCCATCTTCCACGTTCCCGGCCCCCATACGTTCGGCACAACCCGGATTCCGTCCCTGTGCCACATGGCAATCAGAGCGGAGTCTTTGGAGAAGTACAGCTTGCCCTCCGGGTCGAACAGCTCGTCCCACTCCGGCGGCACGCGGTCCGGTATCCACTCCTCAGGCGGCATCGCTCCCGGTGCGTACCGATCCATCCATGCTGCGTACACGTCACGGAACTCTGTGGAGTTCTGCGGAATGCAGCCGTCCAGAATCTCTACTATGAGGCTCGGCGCGATGTTGTACACCTGCGGCCCCTCGCCGGGCACGATGCCGTAAATATGCATTTCAATCATAAATCGCTTGAATGGTGAGCATTTTGCTTTGCTTTAGCTCCTCCCAATCTTCATCTGTAAGAGGCGGGAGGATACTGCACAGCTCGCCAAAATGGTAGGCAGCCAGATACGACAGCGTTTGATCCCGGTCCGCGCACTCTGGTGGATAGTCCTCCAGCAGATAGCCGAGGTCCGGGTTGCAACGTACCCAGTAGGCATCGTCCAGTTGAAGCAGCTTGCCGATCTCCCACAGCTGTGTCGCCCGCTGGTTCGTATATTGTGTGCCCAGCACATAGTTGATCCATCTGATATAGGTCTTTTCCCGCACCAGACAGCCGTTGATGAGTGTTGCGGCATAGGAGGTGCTCCAGAGCGTTGTTAAAACATGCACGGCGGCGATCGTTGAATAGTAGCAGCTTCCAATGATCTTGCCGCAGCCGAACCAGCCGTCTTTCGCGTTGAGACACCACCGCTCACCGCCGTTTTCGTCCAGATAATTGTAGTGGCCAACGGCCTTGCCGTCCTCCTCGTCCAGTTCCGGCGGAGAGAGCAGATACAGCTTGTGTCCGTATAGCTGTACCGGTTCCACCGTCACCATGCCGCCTGCCCGCAGGAGCTTCAGCGCCTGCTGTGCGTATTCCGCCCGGTGTTCCTCCGGGATGTTGATCTCTCCTAAATATTGACTTTCAATGCCCATGATTTTGTCCCTCCCTTGTGTGAGTTCAGCATACCACGGCGGACGCGTGCAAACATGAAACCTATGGTATAAAATGAAGGCCGGGAACGCTCCGTTCCCGACCTTCATTCTGCTCTATGCCGCCTGCTCCACAATGATCTTGTCCATGGGGATGCCCCAGAGCTTGCTCAAGGCATACAGGTTATCCACGCTGGGCAGATTACGCCCGTGCTGCCAGTGGTAGATCGCCTGCGGATGTTCAAGCCCCAAGTAGGTCTGTAAGTCCTGTACGGAATATCCCTGCTCCAACCGCAGCTGGCGGATATGCGCGCCGGTAGCCGCAAGGTCAATGGTCGGATAGGCCATGCTGATGCTTCGCATGAGTCTGCCCCTTTATGCTGCCAGATTGATACAGAGGTCGATGCCAAGCTGCGTGGCCAGAGCGTGCTGGATAGCCAGCCGGTCATACCAGCCATATACTGTGCCGATGTGCCGGAGCAGGCAGGACTTGTCCAGCGGCATCACCTGCTCGCACATGGCGATACTGCCGCTGGAAAGGCCGTAACCCCGGAGGTATACGTGGGTAGGCAGCGCGGGCTTGTGGCGCTGAGTGGTACAGGGTACTACCGACACGACAGGGCTGGAGGCGTTGCCCAGATCATTGC
>CAKTGD010000144.1 GCA_934561335.1 uncultured Oscillospiraceae bacterium | reverse complement strand
CGGACAGGGACAGCGCCCCGCCCAGGATCAGCGCCGACAGAAGCCGGGGCAGACGGATCTTCATGATGATCTGGCTTTGGGTAAAGCCCGCGTCGCTGCCCAGCAGGATCCGCCATATCTCAGACGCGGAAAGAGAAACGCTTCCCGCGAAGATATTCCAAATCAAAAATGTGAATAAAAGCAGGAGGAGCAGCAAAAAGCTGCCCCAGATGCGAAGTGTTCGGGTCTTGTTCATGCTGCTCCTCCCTGTGATCTGCCAAAGCAGGATTCCGTCAATGCAGCCGCGTTAAAAAGCGGAAGGATGCATCCTGCGATTCGGTCAGTGCATGGTTGATATCCAAAATAAGGTCGCTCAGTTCCAGCGACTCCTGATAGAAATTCTTGGTCAGGCACCAGACGTTGCCGTTTTTCACGGCCTTGAAATCCGCCAGCAGCGGGTTCAGCGCCACCAGCTCGTCAATACTGCTCAACTCGCCGTCCACAATGCTGTTGTAAATCAGCACATCGGCGTCCACTGCGCCGTGATAGAAGGCCTCCATCTGAATGTTCACCGTGGACTGGGCGTTATCTTCCTCCGAATCATCAAAGGAGACGTAGTCGCCGCCCGCCATGGTGATGGACTTGGCCACATAGTCGGCAGCTTTACGTACATTTACCGCGCCGGTGCTGGTGATATAGAAGAATGCCACGCTCTTGCCCGTGGGCGCCTGGTCCAGTATTCCGGCCACGCTGTCCATCTTCGCGTCAAACAGGGCTTCCGCCTCGTCCTCCTTGTTCAGCAGCGCCGCGTACAGCTTGATCCACTCCATCCGGCCAAAAGGCTCATCCTCATAGCTGGAGGTTTCCACCAGTACCGGAATGCCCAGCCGCTCCAGCTGCTCGAGCACCTCAGGCGAGTGGTAGATCATGGTGTTTTCTACCGCCACATCGCAGCCTTCGGACAAAATCAGCTCATAATCCGGTTCGGAGTATTTTCCGGCATACACAATGGAACCGCTCTGCATAGCGTCCTTGGCGGCCTGCACATACCAATCCGCCTCTTTCTTTCCGCTGAGGGTAATGCTCTCGATGGCGTTCAGCTTATCAAAGAAGTCCATCGCGGCGGCGGCTACCAGATAGATCTGATCCAGCGGCTGCTGCAAAACGGTGACCTTCTCCGGCATGCCATCCGGTACGGCCGCGCCCTCGGCCACCACCAGATACTCCCGGTCATTGTCGATGATAATGTGCTTATAGCTCTCTCCGGCATACGACACGGAGAAGTGGGTCGCATAGCGCAGCGGCATGGTACGGTCAAATACCAGTTCGTCCCATGATGCGGCAACAGGCTCTCCGCCCTTATCCGCCGGCGTGTTTGCCGCGCCGCAGGCGCAGAGGGACAAAATCATCAGCAGTGCCAGTATGGCGGCAGTTAATCTCTTCACTCAGCCACCTCTACCGCCGTGGCGGAATCGAAGGTCAGGGTGTACTCGATCTCGTGGGGCGTGCTCATGGCGGTGGTATCGCCGATCACGGTCAGCTCCGTATCCAAAGCCCGAACCGGGATCTCGAAGGTGGAGCCACCCTCGGTGGTGAGCACATCATAACGCTGGCCATCCACGATCATATAGTCATACTTCTCGCTGCTCCACACGATGGTGGCGGTGGCAGCGCCATTTTCCACTTTCAGGGTGCAGGGGGTCAGCACATGGGACTTGCCGGAGCCGCCGGCAAAGCCCACCTCGATGGTGTAGGTGCCGTCAGCCAGCGCAATGGCGGCAGCAGCATCGCCATCATCTTCTTTCAGCACAGGGTTGGAGACGGACACCTTGTGGTCGTACCAAACGCCCTTCTTGCCGATCAAAGCCACATCAAATTCCTCGTCCAGCGCAGGAACGGGAATGTCGAAGCCATAGACCTCATCGGAGAGGCCGTCGGAATAGGTAACGGTATCAGTGGTGGGCTGAAGCAGAACCGCGCCCTCCTTCTGGGCGTCCTCCTTCAATCCGGGGAACAGGTTCAAGATGCTGGTGGAGGCAAGGCTGACATGGATGGTCATCTGGCCGTCCTTTACGGTCAGGGTACCCTTGCCCTCGCAGGCCTCGTTGACATGGAACATACTGCTGTCGGTGTTGAACTCTGCGGTATATACGCCGTCGGCCAGCGCAGGCTCGTTGGAACCCTCGTTGCCGGACACATCCGCCTGCTGGCCGCAGCCAACCAGCATTGCCGCCAGCATCAGCGCGGCCAGCATACATGCAATTACTTTTTTCATCGTCATTCTCCTCTTTATCGCTTATTGATCGCTTTATTTGAAAAAGGCTCCGGGGCGGCCCTTCACCGTCCCGGAGCCCATTCAATCCTTGTTAGGCAATAGCGTCGATCGCAGCCTTGGTGTGAGCGACATACAGCGCGTGGATGGCATCGATGCGGCCCAGACCGGAGATCTGGCAGTTCACGGTGAAGCCGGCGGCCTCAAACATGGTCTTCCAGGAATCCTCGTCAGCACCGGCCATGTCGTTGTTGGCGTGATCGCCAGCCACAACCATCAGGGGACGCAGCACCACGGTGGTGTAACCGGCTTCCTTGATAGCCTCGATCACGGCCTCGCAGGAGGTATCCTCAGGCTCGCCCTCCACGGTGCCGATGAACACGTTCTCATAGCCCAGCTTATCCATCTGGGTAGCCATCTGGCTGTAAGTAACCTTGGCAACATGAGCCGTACCGTGGCCCATCAGCACATAGGCAACACCGGCCTCCTTGGCGGCGGCGGTGGTCTCGTAATCGCTTTCCTTCAGCGCCTCGGCCACAACAGCCTTGGCAACGGCTTCCTTGTCGGCGTTGATGACGGTAGCATCGCTGCCCACCTCACCCAGCATGGGCTCGGCAATGGAAACAGACTCGAACTGGTCGCGGACGGCGTCGATGGCGGCGCACATCTCATCGTACTCAGCGCCGTGCATCAGATGGGTGGGCTGGACAACCAGCTTCTTCACACCGTTGGCGATAGCGCGCTCCAGAGCCTGCTCCATGTTGTCGATCTTCTCGCCGTCACGGGCCTGAATGTGGTTGATGATGATCTGAGCGGTGAAAGCGCGGCGCACGGACCAATCGGGGTTGGCCTCCTGCAGGGCATCCTCAATGCTCTTGATGTCGGCAACACGGCTGTCGTTGAAAGAAGTGCCGAAGGACACCACCAGCAGCTCCTTTTCGCCGATCTCGTCCTGATTGCGGGGATCATCCTTGGAGGCGTCGCCGGTATCCAGGCCGAAATACTCGGGGCTGGCTTCCTCGCCCTCCACCAGCGCCTTCTGGGCGTCGGTCAGAGCGTCCCAAGCAGCCTTGGCGGCCTCGCACTGGGCGTCGGTCTCATCGGTGCGCTCCTGCACATAGATGGCGTCGATCAGGGCGGCAACCTTATCGGCGGCAGCCTTGTCGGCCTCTTCGGTGTTCACATTATTGTCGGTGTTGTTGTCGGCAGCGTTGTCCTTACCGCCGCCGCAGGCGGTCAGCATGCTCATCAGCATCACGGCCGCCATCAGGAATGCAAGTGCTTTCTTCATGGGGAATCTACCTCTTTCCAAATTATTTGTTCTGAAAGAAATATAATAGCGGCTGTGTTCCCCACAGCCGCCCTCGGTGCTTCTTACTACATATACATCCGTGCGGCGCGCCGCGTCGGATCATAAGTTCGTAGGAAAACCAACCTGTTGGCAGCAGGTTTGAGATTCCACACACAGGCAGGTCTCCTGACTTCGTTCGTCACGGCATTGCCCTTCCCAGTTTCCCAGTGGATTGCAAGGCCGCTCCCGTA
>CAKTGD010000143.1 GCA_934561335.1 uncultured Oscillospiraceae bacterium | reverse complement strand
TCCACAAAATTAAAGGACCTGGAGCGTGACCATTTGGTTCGCCGCAAGTCCTATCCAGTTATTCCTCCTAAAGTGGAATATAGCCTTACGCCACTGGGAGAATCCCTTATGCCGCACATCGACAGCCTCATCGGTTGGGCGACGGAGCACTTTCAGGACGTCACCGGAGGCAAGGTACTGGTGAAGTGATTGTACAGCGTTAGATTATCATTTATCCTCTCAGAACTGTTTCAAAGATTCCACAAATCCATCCTCTGATAAAAGATGTAACTCATATGGCTTGCAATCCGGACTTTATACAATACATCATCGACCAGTGCTCGGGCGCTGGTGAGATATCCGTGAAGAAGATGATGGGAGATTACTGTGCCTACTGCAATGGCATTCTCTTCGGCCTCATTTGTGATAACAACTTTTTCGTCAAGGTGACGGAGCCGGGCAGGGCTGTGCTGAAGGAAGTCATCCTGAGGCCGCCGTATGACGGTGCCAAGGACTACTTCTATATTAACGATGTGGATGACAGGCATTACTTGGCGACGCTCATCAAAGCAACAATTCCTGCGCTTCCTAAGCCGAAGAAGAACCCGATGCTTGAAAGAAAGAAACACGTTCCGTCCTCTTTGGACGAAGTTATTCCCCAGTGTGTAATATGCTCCCAAGAACTACGAACTTTCTTTCAACAGCATATTGGCAAGGGCTTCCACTTCAAGGTGGAGTTTCAGAAATGGCTGCATGAAAATGCGGGAAAAACCTACGGGGATGCTGTGGAAGCCTACAATACGCTGGAGCATCCTACGGAAATCTGGCCGCAGTTTGAATACAACCAGTATGTCCGGGACTTCTTTGCTGACAACAAGGGCGCATCTCTGAACGATGCCATCAGGTGCTGGAAGTGGAAGAAAATGCAGCCGGAGAGCCATCGCTATAATCGGAGTGACTTGGAGGCGACCAAGTAATTTCGGAGGTGAGTATTTACGACAATACCCTAAAAGGCTTGTCTGATTTATAATAACTGATTAAACAGTAACGGGAATAACCTTGATAGCTATTCCCGTTATTTTTCTTTTTATCCTGCGTATAATCCAATTTCTTTGAATGCAACCCATGCTTCTTCGATGCATTTATCTATATCTTCTAATGAAGGCTCATATAGATACTCAAGACATTTATCTATTTTTGAGGTAAACTCTTTATTGTCTTTATATCGTTCTTGCACTTCATATAATGCTGTATGTAAGTATGCTGCCACTTCTCCTATTTTGAAGCCAAGTTTATACTGATCAACCAACTCCTGACCAGGGAATGGTACAGATGCACTTTCTAATCCACGAAAAATATCAGCATCAGCTCCAAATCTTCTTGTGCGTCCGCATTTGAAGACTGCTCTAATCAGATATTCATAATTCATTGCTTCCATAATTGTAAAATTTTAGATTGATATTTTCGGCAAAGTTACTAATTTAAAAGCAGTTGTAGATATGAACAAGACAATTATTTCAATCGAAGTACAAGACCACGGTGGTAAAGAGGCTAATATCATCGTCAGAGGAGAACGAAACAATCAGATTATGTTTGAGGAACAGTTTGATTATAAGGACGAAGAAAAATACTCTTTGCGTCTTCACCTTCTGAAAGGACGATTTATGGAGAAGTTCCCGAAACTTGGTGATAGTTTAGGCATTTTTTGTCTTCGTAAGCTATTCAATGATATTACGATACGGAGTAAAATGAAAGCCAATCCAGATTATAGAACACTTGATAAATAATCATGAAAAATAATGTTATACATCTCTCTCTAACAGCTCGTCATAATGTTTCTGATATTCTTCCTCCGAAAAACCTTCAGCGCAGTTTTTGGAATGCATTAAAACACGCAAGTTTTCTTGGAAGAGAATTTCCTGACGGCTCATTTGTGACCCAAAATATTTTGGAGAGTAAAAACGGTCTATCTCTGTCTGTTTCAAATTCTTATAACCAAGAGCCATCGCCATCTCAGAAAGCAAATCAAGCCGAAACGAATTACTGCTGTCAAAATGAGGCGACTTCTCGTTCAGACTATCAAGATATTCTCTCCAAGCGTGTCTAACTTTCTTGTTGTCTTGAAAAACCACGTCAATAGAATTTAAGGCATCAACCCATTCTTTTGTTATTGGATTAGATTTTCTGTCAGCCATTAAAGTTAGAAAAAGTCGTAATTGAGCCTCTTTCTTGGCTTTTCTATCTTGGTATTTTATACCTAACACCCACACTATAATAGGAATTATGGCAACGGCTAATATTTGTCCAATACCAATAATTATCTGCATACTTTCTGTATTCATCCTTAATCTACATTATTACGAATGCAAAGATATAGATTTTCTCACTATCTTTGCATTGTCTTTCGGGACAAAGTTTTGGAATATAATAAGGAAAGTGCCTTATACTCGTTGAAATCGCCAAATTATCAAGAGGTATATACGAGGCACAAAGGACAGCTCATACTTGTGGGTTGCCCTACTGTGCGTATATACAGGTGTTTGGCGATACCTAACGAGTATGCACAAACTGGGCTATAATGCTCCTATCGAAGTTTATGATAGAATATACTACAGATACGCTGATCCGGACTATTCTATCACTGAAATGCCTTTATCCATAGAGGACTGCAAGCTGATAAAGAAGGCTATCATTCTTCTTGAAAACAAGAAGGATAAGAATAACGAAGACACCATCCAGGTGCTCAATAAGGTTCAGGACAGGCTCAAATCTATTCTGAACTTTGTGTAAGGATAAAGGAGGAAAAATATGAGTGGACAGCAACGAGACATCATCTTAAAAGAAAGCTGAAAGGCTTCTTTTCAAGCAAAATTGCCTGAAGAGAAGCCTTTCTTATGTAGAGCTTCAAGTAGGATTCGAACCTTCGCTAACAGGACCAAAACCTGTTGTGCTACCATTATACCATAGGGCAAGTTGAGTTCGGGAGATAGGACTCGAACCTACGAAGTCATCAGACAGCGGATTTACAGTCCGCCCTCGTTGCCACTGGAGCACTCCCGAATTTTTAAGTGGAGCCTCGTGGAGTCGAACCACGTTTTCGGGATTTTCAGTCCCGCGCATACACCAAGTCTGCCAAAGCTCCAATGTTGTGACTCGTGAGAGACTCGAACTCCCGACACCGACGTTCGTAGCGTCGTGCTCTGATCCAACTGAGCTAACGAGCCAAAGTGCGGAAGCAGAAGGATTCGAACCTTCGGAACCTTTCGGTTCGGCACGTTAGCAGTGTGCTGGTTTAAGCCGCTCACCCATACTTCCTTGTTTTGACGATGCAAAGGTATAAAGGGAGAATGCAACCTTTTTTCGTAGCAAGAAAAAATTCAAAAAAAATATAAGTTTTATTTGCCTTCTTTTCCTTCCGCTTCACATAAAAGATGAATCTCACGCCTCCAGTGCGGTCCCTTCGGGACTTTTGGGTCAGCACCCTTTATATTTCTGCGGATTAATAACGTCAAACTGTTCAAATTCAAATTTAATTCTTATATTTGTGCAGAAAAATTTGCAAAGATTCTGCACTGAATATGAAAGATAATATTAAAAAAGTCTCTGATAAAGAAAGAATTAGGCGAGAGGTAACGCGCGGAAAATATGGCATGATATTCACCCCATCCTCTTTTCCTTGGCTCACAGCCAATTATGCTACCAAGTTGCTGTCTGCATTCGAGAAGGAAGGGCTGCTGGTGCGTGTCGCGAAAGGTGTCTACCTCAAGGCGAAGAGGACGCGCTTTGGCATATCTTATCCTCCGATAGAGGAGATTGTAAGCCAAATTGCCAAACGCGACAAGGCAAAGATATT
>CAKTGD010000142.1 GCA_934561335.1 uncultured Oscillospiraceae bacterium | reverse complement strand
TCGGCTCCGCCAACGACTGCACAAGAGCGCAGATCGCCGCGTTCCTGTGGCGGCTGTACGCGGAAAAGTGAGATCAAGACCTCTTATAAGAATCCTCCCCGGTCGAAAGGCCGGGGAGGATAAGCGTAACGGAACGTTGTGTGAACCGCCCCCGTCAAGGGGACGGTGAAAAAATTGGCTCTTTGCCAATACGCCCGGTGGCGCGCAGGCCAGCGCCGTGATCTACAGCCTGATTGAAACGGCGAAGGAAAACGGCTTGAACCCGTACCAATATCTGCTCTGGCTCCTGCAAAATGCGCCGGGTCTAAGCGAAACAGATGAGGCATGGGCCGAAAAGCTGCTTCCCGCGAGAGCCCCGGAAGAATGCTATATGCCGCAAAAATAGATGACCGCCATCTCAGTGAGCGAACGACTCTTTGAGATGGCGGCCTTTTATACGTGGTTAGATTTTACGCTTACAAAAAAATACTCCTGTTACAAAATAACAACTCACAAATGTATTGTCAAGCTGAAAACCGCTTGCTAAACATAGCACGGTTGAATTCCGCTGGCCGGCAGGGGCTCTGTTTGGGATTTCGGCACAATAAGACCCGGCGCATTGCTGCGGATTTTCAGGCGCAGACGCCGAGGCGGCAAGAAATTACCGCTCCACAGTGCCTTCCCAGGTGCTGACCGCACGGGCATGGGATTTTTCGTCATACCAATGCTTCGTGACCGTCTTTGCCCGGGTATAGAAGCGAACGCCGTCTTTACCCAGCACATGGAGATCGCCGAAGAAGGATTCCTTATTGCCGGAGAAGGGGAAGTACGCGCTGGGCACGGGGATACCCACGTTGATACCCACCATACCGCCGTCGGTGAGGAATTCAAACTTGCGGGCATAATAACCGCTCTGCGTGAAGATCACGGAGCCGTTAGCAAAGGGATTGGCATTCATAACGGCCAAGCCCTCATCAAAGTCCTTGACGCGCTTGATCAGCGTCACAGGGCCGAAAACCTCGCGGTCACCGATGGTCATACCGGGCTTTACATGGTCAAAAATCGTGGGGCCGACAAAGTAGCCGTTCTCATAGCCGGGCACCACAATATCTCGGCCGTCCAGCACCAGCTCTGCCCCCTCATCCACGCCCTTCTGAATCCAGTTGCAGACCTTTTGCTTATGAGCGGCGGAAACCACAGGACCCAGCTTAGTGTCGGGATCATACGCGCAGCCAACCTTCAGCGCCATGGCTTTCTTCTTCAGCAGAGCTACAAACTGATCGGCAACACTCTCCTGAATCACAATAACGGGCAGCGCCATGCAGCGCATACCGGCACAGCCATAGGTGGAGTTGATGATAGCGTTGGTGGCGCTTTCCAGATCGGCATCCTCCAGCACCAGCGCATGGTTCTTGGCTTCGCACTGGGCCTGAACACGCTTACCGTTGGCAGACGCAACAGAGTAAATATGCTTGCCAACATCGGTGGTGCCCACAAAAGTCACGGCCTTTACACGGGGGTCCGTGAGAAACAGCTCCGCTTCATTACGGCTGCAGGTAACCAGATTTACAACGCCCTTGGGGAAGCCGCCTTCCTCATAGAACAGCTCCAGAATCCGCATGGAGGTCAGCGGAGTCAGGCTGGCAGCTTTCAGAACCACCGTGTTGCCGGTGGCAATCGCCAGAGGCACCACCCAACCCCAGGGGATCATAGCAGGGAAGTTGAAAGGAATGATGCCGGCCACAACGCCCAGAGGCATCCGGTAGGTAGCGGTATCAAACCCGGTGGTAACCTGCAGAGACGCGTCTCCCTGCATCAGCGTGGGCAGGCTGCAGGCGTGCTCCGTAGGCTCGATCGCCTTCAAGACATCGCCCCGAGCCTCGTCCAGGTTTTTGCCCAATTCCTTGGAACACAGCTCGGTCAGTTCATCCAGATGAGCCAGCAGGACGTTTCTCCACTTGAACATCATTTGAGTACGGGCGCTGAGAGACTTCTGGGACCATGCGGGGAAAGCTGCCTGCGCGGAGGCAATCGCGGAGTCTACCTCATCAACTGTGCAGCAGGGAACCTCGGCAATTACTTCGCCGGTGCTGGAATCAGTAACAGGCATCCACTTCTCGGTTTTGGACTCCCGCCATTCGCCATCTACACAATACTTTTTGCGTTCGATCTGATGCATACCATTTCTCCTTTTGAAATCAAATTTTATTTTCGACATTTATTTATCGAGTTTTGCAATTCAATATTAGTTTACAATTTCGATTTTGTCAATATGGTTTTTAAAAATAAAAACGGATTTCATTATTTTTAAATAATTGGAAAAGATGCTTGACAGCCCAAGGGATTTGTGCAATCATATTAAATGAAAAACCATAATTGAGGTATCGCCATGGCTTATATAAATGAATCTTCTGAAAAAAGCACAAATCAGTCTGTAACAAAGCTAATGCAGCTTTTTGAATACTTGTCTGAGAGCCGTGTTCCGATGCGGCTGCAGGATATCGCCGCTGCGATTGGCGTTTCCCAAGCTACAACATCTCGCTATCTTAATGCCCTTGTTATGGAGGGCTATGTGTTTCAGGATAAAATTGCAAGTCGATACGCCCCAACCTGGAAAATATGTCGCTTAGGGGACGCAACCAAAGTTCACATGAGTCTCCGTACAATCTCAAGCGATGTTATCAATGAGCTGACACAAACCACGGATCTTGGAATTTGTCTGGTTATTGAACAAGGGCTGGAATGTATTTACCTCGATTGCATTTATGATCCCCGATTTTCTCTCATGCGAATTGGGAAACGCACCCCGATGCATGCAGCCAGTTCAGGAAAGATTCTTTTATCCGCATATTCGGAAGCAGAATTGGACCGCTATATTGAAATGCGGGGATTATCGCCGCTGACTGATCGAACGATCACAAGCAAGGAGGCATTGATAGCAGACTTGGAACAAGTTCGTCAAAAAGGTTACGCCATTGATGACGAGGAGTGCGAAATAGGGCTGCGCTGCATAGCGGTCCCCGTGTACAGCTATCATGAACGGCCAGTGGCTGCTCTGAGCATTTTTGGCGCGGCAGAGCAATTGACCGAAGAACGAATTCAACAGAATGTTCTTCCTATTCTCAAGGAATCGTCCGCAGAAATTTCCATTCGTCTGGGCTCGGATCGTTATAAAGGCAAGCATTAAAAAAGTGAGTTTCCGCAAACTGTCAGCGGAAACTCACTTTTTATGTACTCTATTTGCAACACGCTCTGTTGAAGAGAGCGCTCTTTAATTTTGTTTTATATTTTTCAATGGTAGATAGGTTACTTCCGAACTGGTTTTATGGGAAATTCGGAGTTTTTATTTTTATTTTGCAAAATTTTAGCATTTGGCAGATTGCTTTTCAACCAGCCGATCAGACCCGATATGTTGCTATTTTGCCGCAGGTTCGGTATAATTGCGTTATACCAGCGAAAAATACAAGAATACGAGGAGAACATACAATGAATAAGACTGAACTGATCGCCGCCATGGCTGAGACCAGCGGCCTTTCCAAAAAGGACTGCGACGCCGCTCTGGCCGCGTTCATCACCACAATCGAGACTGCTTTGAAGTCCGGCGAGAAGGTGCAGCTGATCGGCTTCGGCTCCTTTGAGGTCAAAGAGCGGGCCGCCCGCACCGGCCGCAACCCCCGCACCAAGGAGACCGTGGAGATCCCTGCATCCAAGGCTCCCGTATTCAAGGCGGGTCAGGCATTCAAGGACGCGATCCGGTAATGATGGAAGCACGGTCTGGGTTTAGCCCGGGCCGTGCTTTTTGCTGCATAATTGGTTCCTAGTATGTGTGGTGTTCGGCATAAGCATATTTGGATAGCAAAAGAATAAAATGACTAAAATCTACTCTATGAAAAATAAGCACCCAGAGAGACAGCCTCAAAA
>CAKTGD010000141.1 GCA_934561335.1 uncultured Oscillospiraceae bacterium | reverse complement strand
AGCGCGTGGCAACCGCATCAAAGGGACCGACGCGGCGGGGACGCCCTGTTTTTGCGCCATACTCGGAGCCGGCCTCACGCAGCTGATCGGCCTCGGGTCCTGACCATTCGCAAACAAAAGGCCCTTCGCCCACGCAGGTGGAGTATGCCTTTACCACGCCAACGACCTCATCCAGCTTGGCGGTGGGAAGCCCGGAGCCGACAGGCGCGTAAGCCGCCACCGCATTGGACGAGGTGGTGTAGGGATAAATACCGTAATCCAGATCCCGCAACGCCCCCAGCTGCGCTTCAAACAGGATGTTTTTCCCGTTTTGCGCGGCTTGGCGCAGCCAGCTGCCGGTGTCGCAGATGAACGGCTTCAGCCTCTCTCCGTAGGTGCGGAGATAGTCGCACAGCTGCACCATGGTATAGGGCTTCGCGCCGTAAACTCCGGTCAGTGTCAGGTTTTTCCATTCCAGCAGATCCTTCAGATGGCGCGTCAAGTACTCCGGGAAAAAGAGTTCTCCGGCCTGAATCGTCTTTTTCTGATATTTATCCGAATAGAACGGGGCAATCCCCTGTCTGGTGGAGCCGTACTTTTTGTCCTTTAAGCGGGTCTCCTCCAGCTCGTCCAGCAGGATATGCCACGGCAACACCAGCGAGGCCCGGTCGCTAATTTTCAGGGTGTCCGGCGTCACGGAGACGCCCCTTGCGGTGACATTTTCCAGCTCCGCGCAGAGGCTTTCCAGATCCAGCGCAACGCCGCTTCCCAAAATGTTGACAACGCCCGGCCGGAAGATGCCGGAGGGCAGCAGATGCAGTGCAAATTTCCCGTATTCATTGATGACGGTGTGTCCTGCGTTTCCGCCGCCTTGATAGCGCACCACCACATCATAGTCCTGCGTGAGCAGATCGACCATGCGGCCCTTCCCCTCATCTCCCCAGTTGATCCCGACAATGGCACAAGTTTTCATGGATTGACCTCCCTAATCTAGGCTTGTTGCCTTTTTGTGAAGCCGGATCTTTGACCGGCTGTTTTCCGTGGGCGGGCTGGTGCACCCACCTGCTGTTATTTTCCGCTGTCACCGTAGTTGGCGAGCACCCGGGCGGAGGGGTCGTTCACATCGCAGCCCTTCCATGCCTTGTTGGGCATCCAGAAATCCGCGACCATCTCGCTCTGACCGGGGTAATACGTCTCGAAGATCTCGCGGTACAACAGGGATTCCTTGGTAAAGGGACGGGCGTGCCTGTACAGCAGGCGCTTTTCCTCAAACTCCCGATCGGTATAGCGGTGTTCCGCGTAGTCCTTCAGGTAATCCACCATGGAGTGGCCCACCGCATCGGAAAACGCGGCCTTTTCCCGGTAGAGGATGTCGTGGGGCAGGTAATCCCCCTCGAAGGCATGGCGAAGCAGGTACTTCCCCTTTCCGTATTTGTTCAGCTTCAGCTCCGGGTCAATGCCCATCACATATTCCACAAAATCCAGGTCGCCGAAAGGAAGCCGAGCCTCCAGAGAGTTGACGGAGATGCAGCGGTCGGCCCGCAGCACGTCGTACATGTGCAGCTCACGGATACGCTTGACCGCCTCTTTCTGAAATTCTGCCGCCGATGGGGCGAAGTCAGTGTACTTATAGCCGAAAAGCTCGTCGCTGATCTCGCCGGTCAGCAGCACCCGGATGTCGGTCTGCCGGTGAATTGCCTTGCAGACCAAGTACATCCCCACGCTGGCGCGGATGGTGGTGATGTCATAGGTGCCCAGCAGCGCGATCACTGTCTCCAGCGAGGCAATGACCTCCTCCGGCGTCATATAGACCTCCGTGTGTTGGCTGCCGATGTAGTCCGCCACCTCTCTGGCGTACTTCAGATCAATGGCGTCCTCGCTCATGCCGATGGCAAACGTGCGAATCGGCTTGTCGGAGCATCGCTGCGCCACCGCGCACACCAGCGAGGAGTCCAAACCGCCGCTGAGGAGGAAGCCGACCTTGGCATCAGACACAAGCCGCTTCTGGATGCCGGCGATCAGCTTTTCCCGGATGGCCGCGCACACGGTCTCTATGTTGTCCCGGCAGACTTCCTTGACGGCAGTGATGTCCCGGTAGCAGACGAACTTCCCGTCCTTGTAATAGTGTCCCGGCGGGAACGGCATGATCTTTCCGCAGATCCCCACCAAGTTTTTGGGCTCGCTGGCAAAGACGATGGCTCCGGAAGCGTCATAGCCGTAGTAGAGCGGGCGGATGCCGATGGGGTCACGGGCGGCGATATAGCTTTCCGTGTCCCCGTCGTACAGGATCAGCGCAAATTCCGCGTCCAGCATCCGGAACATCTCCACGCCGTGCTCTTTATACAGCGGGAGCAGGATCTCACAGTCGGAGCCGCTCTCGAAGGTGTAGCCCTTTGCCCGAAGCGCCTCCCTGATCCGCTCAAATCCGTAGATCTCACCGTTACAGACTACATAACTGCTGCCCAGTCGGAAGGGCTGCATCCCCTCCGGCTGCAAGCCCATGATGGCCAGCCGGTGAAAGCCCAGCAGGCCTTTTCCTGTGTCCACGATACGGCTGTCGTCGGGGCCGCGGGAGAGGGTTTTGTCAAAGCCTTTTTTAAACAGCGCGTAATCTACGTCCTCGGCACAGTAGCCCATGATAGAACACATCGCATTGACCTCCTAAATAGTATCTGTGTGTACAGGGCGAGTGCTGGTCACGCGGTGCCGCCTCCTTTGTGCCGCGGTCACTTGACACTGAACAGCAGATCGCCGTAGGTGGGGAACGGCCACGCGCTCTCTGCCGTCAGCGTTTCCGCTTCGTCTGCGGCAACCCGCAACTCCGTCATGTGGGAGAGCATCTCGTCCCGGATGAAATTTGCGCCCTCGGTCACATCGCTGAGGGTCTTGAACTTGACGATCGCGCCGTCCAGCGCATCGACCCGCGTATCGATGCTTTCGGTCACCGCCGTCAGCTTTTTGACAAGCTTTGCTTCGTAACCGCAGCTGATTCCGGTATCCAGTGCCTTTTTGCCGGCGGCATCCCGGGCCACGTCCGCAGCGTAGTGCGCCACGGCGGGCAAGATCTGCTTGCGCGCCATGTCACTCATGGTCTGCGCCTCGATGCACACCGTTTTGCAGTAGTTTTCCAGCATGATCTCATATCGGGAGTGCAGCTCCGCCTCGGTATAGACCCTCTGGGTCGTCAGCATCTCGACATTCTTCGCTTTCAGAAGCTCTGGGATCGCGTCCGGCGTGGTACGCAGGTTGAGCAAGCCCCGCTTCTCTGTGGCCTCCCGGATCCACGTGTCATCGTAGCCGTTCCCATTGAAGATGATCCGCTTGTGTGCCTTGATGGTGCGCTTGATCAGCTCATGCAGGGCGGCGTTGAAGTCCTCCGCCTGCTCCAGCTCGTCCGCATAGAGCTTGTTGCCGGTAAAGGCAAAGGGGGAGGTGCGGTTGCGGTCTGTGGTGTCCCGGATAAAGCGGGGGAGCACATCAACGCCCAGCTTCATCTTTTTCTTTTCCGCACCGACATAGGCGGAATCCGTCTCGATGGCGTCCAGCACGGCGGTCAGCTCATCGCCCAGGAATATGGAGATCACGGCGGGGGGTGCCTCATTGGCACCCAGCCGGTGGTCGTTTCCAGCCGTCGCAACAGAGGCTCTCAGCAGCCCCTGATAGTCGTCCACCGCCTGAATGACTGCTGCCAGAAACAGCAGGAATTGAGCGTTTTCGTGGGGCGTTTCGCCGGGGGAGAGCAGGTTGACGCCGGTATCGGTGGAGAGCGACCAGTTGTTGTGCTTACCGCTGCCGTTGACGCCGGCAAAGGGCTTTTCGTGGAGCAGGCATACCATGCCGTGCTTAGCGGCCACCCGCTGCATGATCTCCATGGTCAGCTGGTTCTGGTCGGTGGCGCGGTTGGTGGTGGTATAGATGGGGG
>CAKTGD010000140.1 GCA_934561335.1 uncultured Oscillospiraceae bacterium | reverse complement strand
ACAACGACATCATCCTTCTTGAACTTCATCTTCTTCAAGGCTGCCACTGCATGCGCGCTCTCGATGGCTGGGATGATACCCTCCATGCGGGTCAACTCATAACCGGCATAGATAGCCTCGTCGTCCTTGATGGCAAGCACATGACTTCTTCCACGGGTAGCAAGGTCGGCGTGCATAGGTCCGATGCCTGGGTAATCCAAACCGGCACTGATGGTGAAGGCTTCCTCAATCTGACCATCCTCTGTCTGCATCACCAGGGTGCGGGCACCGTGGATGATTCCCTCTGTTCCGCAATGCATGGTGGCAGCGGTATAGTTGGTATCGATGCCATGACCGGCAGCCTCAGCCAGATAAATCTGAACACGCTCATCATCGATGTAATGATAGATGGTACCTGCAGCATTGCTTCCGCCACCCACGCAGGCGATGAGGTAATCAGGATAATCGCGACCAATCTTCTCCTCCAACTGCCATTTCAGTTCCTCAGAGATGACGCTCTGCATCTTTGCCACGATGTCAGGATATGGATGAGGTCCCATGGTAGAACCCACAATATAGAAGGTATCCTGTGGATGACAGCACCAGTCGCGGATGGCCTCAGAGCAGGCATCGCTCAGGGTCATATTACCTGTGCGAACAGGGTTTACCTTGGCACCCAGCATCTTCATACGTTCCACGTTGGTATGCTGGCGCTCTACATCTGTGGCACCCATGAAGATTTCGCACTTCATATCCATCAGGGCGCAGACGGTGGCAGTAGCAACACCATGCTGTCCGGCACCAGTCTCGGCGATGATACGGGTCTTGCCCATCTTCTTTGCCATCAGAATCTGACCAATGGTGTTATTGATTTTGTGTGCACCGGTATGGTTCAGGTCCTCACGCTTCAGATAGAGTTGGCAGCCATACTTCTCGCTCATGCGCTTAGCATAATAGAGAGGGGAAGGACGGCCCACGTAATCTTTCAACAGGGCATGATATTCTTTCTTGAACTCCTCGCTCTCGATGATAGGCTTGTAAGCCTGCTGGAGTTCAGTTACACACTTATATAATATTTCAGGAACGTAAGCTCCTCCGAATTTTCCAAAAAATCCTTTATCGTCAACTTGATACATAATACTTTAAACTTTGAATTTTGAACTTGGAACTTTGAACTTGGAACTTTGAACTTGGAACTTTATGATTACCAAGACAGCATATCATAAAGTTCAATGTTCAAAGTTCAATGTTCAATGTTAATGTTTGAGTGCCTCGAAGAGTTCATCCAGAGCTTTGTCTGGATCCATGGTTTCATTGAGCAAAGTCACGAACTTGCTACCAATGATGGCACCAGCGGCGTTATCCTGCGCACTGGTAAGCGTCTGCTTGTTGCTGATACCGAAACCGATCATGCGTGGGTTGCGGAGGTTCATGCTGTTGATATGGTTGAAGTAAGCGAGCTTGGCATCACCGAAGTTGCTCTGGGCACCCGTGATGCTGGCGGAGCTAACCATATAGATGAAGCCATCGGTATGCTCATCGATGAAACGGATGCGCTCCTCGCTGGTTTCCGGCGTAATCATCATGATGACACGGATATCGTACTTGTCTGCTATCGGCTTCACCACCTTCAGATAATCATCAAAAGGAAGATCAGGAATGATGGTTCCACTGACTCCGCTCTCTACGCAACTCTTGAAGAACTCCTCGATGCCATAGTGCATGATAGGGTTGAGATAACCCATCAGTACCAATGGAAGTTGGACTTCATCCTTGATAGCCTTCAACTGGCCGAAGAGCTTCTTTACGGTCATTCCGTTCTTCAAGGCCTTGGTTCCTGCGCTCTGAATCACAGGACCATCAGCCAACGGATCGCTGAAAGGGATTCCTACCTCAATCATGTCGATGCCCTTACGTTCCATCGCCTTAATCACATCGCCGGTGCCTTCCAAGGTTGGGCAGCCAGCACAGAAATACAAGCTCAAAAGCTTGCGGTCTTTATTGTTTGCAAATAATGCATTTATCTTGTTCATTTTTTTAACTTTTTACCTTTTTACTTTTTTTACCTTTTTACTTTTAAAAGGAATTTCCTAAGTTTCTCCACATCCTTCACCCCCGGTTCTATCTCAAACCTGGAGTTGAGGTCGATACCAACGCATTTTGTATGATGGAAAGAACGAACGCGGGAAACATCCTCCGGACCAATGCCACCACTCAATAGGAATGGAACATCGCCATCATATTCATCGAGAACTTGCCAATCAAACTGCTGACCACTTCCACCCACCGTTTTACATTTGGTGTCGAAAAGGAAGTAGTCAACAGCGCCTACATACTCCTTATATTTCTGAATATCCCCGGCATCAGAAACACTGATGGCTTTGATTATCTTAATCTCCCCGTTTGCTTCACGCAGCTGTTCGCAAACTTCTCTGCTCTCGCCGCCATGCAGTTGCACCGCATTCAGTGAGAAGGAATGAATCCTATCCACCATATCCGGAATGGAATCATTCACGAAAACTCCCACTCTGCAAACCTTCCGGTCAGAGTCCGAGCGATTCACCGCCTGGCTAACATATCGTGGAGACTTAGGATAGAAAATGAATCCCATCATGTCTACGCCGAGTTGCGCAACCTGCTCTATATTCTCAGGTTCACGCATTCCACAAACCTTTACAACCATCATTGTCTATTATTTCAACTGCTTGATAAACTCTTGAAGCGCAATTCCCGGGTCAGCCTGCTTCATGAACTGTTCACCCATCAGGAAGCCACGGAAACCGCCCTCTTCTCTTAATCGGCGAACGGTCAGCGGATTGGAGATTCCACTCTCACTCACCCTGCATACATTCTTCGGAAGTTTCTCTGCCAAGCGGAAGCTATTCTCAACATCCGTAACGAAGGTACCCAGATTGCGGTTGTTGATTCCATACATATCCGGCTCCAGCTCCGCATACTCGAAGTCTCGCTCGTTATGCATCTCCAGCAGCACCTCCATCCCCAGCTGGTGAGCCATGTTCATCAGCCGCTTGCATTCTTCCTTACTGAGGCAAGCCGCAATGAGTAATACAGCAGAAGCACCGCAATATCTAGCCTGCAAGAGCTGATATTCCTCGATGACGAAGTTCTTATATAATATAGGTATAGAAACACCCACATGGCGCGCCTCCTGGATATACTCATCATAACCACCGAAGTAATCGATATCGGTAAGGATACTCAGGGCAGAAGCTCCATTCTTCTGGTAGCTCAAAGGAATGATGCTAGGCTTGCCTTCCTCTTTGATCCACCCCTTACTTGGCGATTTGCGCTTGAACTCGGCGATGATTCCTGTCTCAGAATTCACCAGCGCCTCCTTCATACTTCCTCCCATCACCTTTCCCCCATTCTCCTGCATCTTCTGCTCGGTGAGGGTTATCATCTGGCGAGGCTGGATAAAGCGCTTGCGCTGCTCTATCTCAATCCTCTTATGTGCCACTATCTCTTCTAATATATCTGCCATTTTTTCTACTTTGAACTTTTAACCTTGAACTTTGAACTTTATGATTACCTATCCTCCCTGAAAAACAGAAACAGGAATCAAGTCCCCCTCTAGACCACCGTTGAATCCGATTCCATAGGATTTCCCCCCAGTCCATCGGATTCCCCCAGTTTTTAGTCTCTATTTATCTCCACGAACTTCTTGAATGTAGCTAGCGCCTTACCGGAGTCGATGCTTTCTCTAGCTATCTCCACGCATTCCTCGATGCTCTTCAGTCCCTTCTCCATCACCTGGATTCCGAAGGCAGCATTAGCCAGAACGATGTTCTTCTGAGCAGGAAGCGCACGGTTTTCCAGTACTGCATCGAAGATATCCTTAGCCTCTTCCTCAGTAGCTCCACCTCTTACCTCTTCCGGTTTAGCCAAATCAAAACCGAGATCCTGTGGCTTGAAAATCTTTTCATAGTTATTGGTGGTTACCTTGAAAT
>CAKTGD010000139.1 GCA_934561335.1 uncultured Oscillospiraceae bacterium | reverse complement strand
ACGCCGGACTGAATCCCGTGAATGATTCCCTGCTCATCGAGGGCAGCGCCTCCGCCTACGCCAACATTCTGGCGGTGAAGGAGGGCAACGAATCCGCACAGGTGTTGGCACTGAAGGCCGCGCTGGAGAGCCAGCAGGTGGCGGACTTTATCGCCGAGAAGTACGCTGGCTCCGTTATCTCCGTGGTGGAGAATCCCACCGATGGCTATGACGCCTCCGTGGACTACGACGCTCTGAAGGGTCAGACCATCTCCGTCGCCGCCTCCCCCACGCCCCACGCCGAGATCCTGGAGGTCGCCAAGGAGATCCTGGCCGCCAAGGATATTACGCTGGACATTCAGGTTTATAACGACTACGTGGTGCCCAACACCGTGGTGGACGACGGCACCGTGACCGCCAACTACTTCCAGCACCTGCCCTATCTGGAGGACTTTAACGCCCAGAACGGCACCCACATCGC
The DNA here is from genome assembly GCA_934561335.1 of uncultured Oscillospiraceae bacterium. Next base: position 3,500 of record CAKTGD010000139.1, on the reverse strand, counting down.
ATCCGTTGCCGCCATTCACGTGGAGCCTATGGGTCTGTACGGCGGCAAGCAGACCACGCTGGACGCTGTGACCGGCGCGTAATCAGGGAGGGAGACGTCCATGATTGAACTCAAGCACGTCAGCAAGACGTTTGACTCCGGTACGGCCGGAGGGGTAGACGCACTCAAGGACGTCTCCCTGACCATTAAGGATGGAGACATCTATGGTATCATCGGTATGTCCGGCGCAGGCAAAAGCACGCTGGTGCGGTGCATCAACCTGTTGGAAAAGCCTACCAGCGGCGAGGTGATCGTCAACGGCCAGAGGCTGGACACCATGACCCCCGCCCAGCTGCGTGAGGCGCGGCGGAACATCACCATGATCTTTCAGCATTTCAATTTGCTGATGCAGCGCACCTGCCTGCGCAACGTATGCTTCCCCATGGAGCTGGTGGGCACGAAGAAGGCAGAGGCCGAAAAGCGGGCCCATGAGCTGCTGGAGCTGGTGGGACTGCCTGACAAGGCAGACGCCTACCCCGCCCAGCTCTCCGGCGGACAGCAGCAGCGCGTGGCAATCGCCCGGGCGCTGGCCACCGATCCGAAGGTGCTGCTGTGCGACGAGGCCACCAGCGCACTGGACCCCAACACCACACGGCAGATTCTGGAGCTGATCCGGGACATCAACAAAAAGCTGGGTATCACTGTGGTGGTCATCACCCACCAGATGAGCGTGGTGAAGGAGATTTGCAGCCATGTGGCCATTCTGGACGGCGGCGTTGTGGCCGAGTCCGGCATGGTGGGCACGGTATTCGCCGCACCCAAGTCCGCCGCCGGACGGCGGCTGGTGTTCCCCGGCGGCGCGGATGCGCAGGTATATGACCCGGCCGAGGAAAAGCTGGTGCGGCTGGTGTTCAAGGACAGCAAGACCACCAGTTTGCCGATGATCGCGCGGCTGGCTTCGGAGGAGGGCATCCTCTGCAACGTGATCTCCGCCAGCACCCAGAAGCTGTCTGAAACCGTATACGGCAGCATGATGCTGGGCATCCCCAGCAGTCAGTACGAGCGGGCGATCCGCTTTATCAACAATGTGGCCAACGTTCAGGTAGAGGAGGTGGAGAGCCATGTACAGTAACCTTTTCAGCCCTCAGTCGGTACAGGATCTGATGAACGCGCTGCCCACGCTGCCCTTCGCCGTGTGGGAGACGTTCTATGTCACCGTGCTGAGCACGGCGCTGTCACTGGTGATCGGCCTTCCCTTGGGCGTGCTGCTGGTGGCAGGAGAAAAGGGCGGCGTGCTGCCCCTTCCCCGCTGGGTAATGCAGGCGCTGAATGTGATCATCAACCTGCTGCGCTCCATCCCGTTTCTGATTCTGATGATCATGGTATTCCCCCTGTCCCGGCTGCTCATCGGTACCGCCGTGGGTACCACGGCCACCATCGTTCCGCTGGTGGCGGCGGCATTCCCCTTTGTGGCCCGTCTGGTGGAGAGCAGCCTGCGTGAGGTGGACGGAGACATCATCGAGGCCGCCCAGAGTATGGGCGCCACGCCCATGCAGATCATCTGCAAGGTGATGATCCCGGAGAGCGTACCGTCCCTCATTCAGAATGTGACCATTGCGCTGACCACCATTTTGGGGTACTCCGCCATGAGCGGCATCATCGGCGGCGGCGGTCTGGGCAAGATCGCCATCGACTACGGCTACTATCGGTATAAGTATCTGGTGATGCTGGTGGCGGTGGTGCTGCTGATTCTGCTGGTGCAGCTGTTCCAGAGTCTGGGCACATGGCTGGGCCGCCGCAGCGACAAGCGGCTGAAAAAGTAAATCGAGCTGATTGAAAGACCCGTTCCGGGTTACTGCGCATGACCGCGGCTTCGCCGCGGCCATGCGCTTTTGCATATGGGGACGGCATTGGAGCGGTCTTTATCGGTGTGGGAAGCGTGACGCCGATTTTCAGAGCTGATGGTAAATTTCTGCTTGACAAATCGGTTTATCCGCGATAAACTCAAGGTGTAGTTTATCCGGAATAAACCATAAGGGAGGACGACCTATGGATATCGAACTGGGCGAGGTGCAGGCCATGTTTGCCGACCTCATCTGGGAGCACGCGCCCGTTTCCTCGGGCGAGCTGGTGAAGTTGGGCGAGGCGGCTTTCGGCTGGAAGAAGCCCACCACCTACACCGTGCTGCGAAAGCTCTGCGAAAAGGGGCTTTTCCGCAACGACGGCGGCGTGGTGACACCGGTGATCTCACGGGAGGATTTCAACGCACGGAAAAGCGAAAAATTCGTGGTGGAAACCTTTGACGGTTCGCTGCCCGCCTTTATCGCCGCCTTTACCGCCGGCAAAAAGCTCTCTGCGGCGGAGGCAGAGGAAATTCGCCGCATAATCGACGAATGCCGGGAGGAGGGATGAACGGTGCAGGGGATCTATGACCGATTTGAGGCGCTGGGGGCCTATGACTTCTTCGCGGGGCTGCTCAACCGCAGTCTGGCGGCGGGCATCATCGTGGCGGCGGTGGTGGTGCTGCGGCTTTTGCTCCGGCGCACACCGAGAAAGTATTTCTGTGCGCTGTGGGGCGTGGCGGCGGTGCGCTTGGCGCTGCCGCTGCACATCAAAAGCCCGCTGTCCGCCTTTCAGTTCTTGGGGCAGCGCGCGGGCGGTGCGCAGACCTTTCAATTCGTCGGCAGAGGCGTCAAGCCCATGGTGGACACGGTGATCCCGTCGCCCACGGCGGGCGGCGCGGCGCTCGTCCGCGATGCCCACTATCTGCCGCCGCTTTTCATGCTGTGGCTGGCAGGCGCGGCGGTCATGGTGGGCTTTGCCGTGGTGAGTTACTGCTTTCTGCGGAAGGAAGTGCGCGCCTCGGTGGAAGTGGACGGCGGCGTTCAGCTGTGCGACGATATCCAGGATCCCTTCATTCTGGGCGTACTGCGCCCGCGCATCTACCTGCCCTCCGGCATGGACGCGCCCACGCGCGCCTGCGTGCTCGCCCATGAGCGGATGCACCTCCGGCGGCTCGACCATGTGTGGAAGCCGCTGGGCTTTTTGCTGCTGGCGCTGCACTGGTTCAATCCCCTGCTGTGGCTGGGCTATGCACTCTTTTGCCGCGACATCGAGAGTGCCTGCGACGAGGCGGTGGTGCGCGGCATGGACGCGCAAGGGCGCGGCGCGTACTCGCAGGCGCTTTTGTCCTGCGCCGTTAAGAAAAGATTTGTGAGCGTCTGCCCGCTGTCCTTCGGCGAGGTGGGCGTGAAAGAAAGGGTGAAACACGTGATGAACTATAAAAAACCTGCCTTTTGGCTGGTCATCGTCGCCGTGGCGGCATGCATCGTGGCGGCGGTGTGCTTCCTGACCGACCCTGTTGAGAAGGAGCCTTCCCTTCCCGCAGGAGATGGCCAGGAGGCGGATAGCGACTTCTCCTCGGTTTTCTCCGCGGACTACTACGAGGAGTGGATCTCCCACGGCTATGCCCCCTGGTACATGCAGCCGGACACGGAGATTTTGGTGGATGAAAACCTGCA
>CAKTGD010000138.1 GCA_934561335.1 uncultured Oscillospiraceae bacterium | reverse complement strand
TATCATTCCGGCTCATAAGAAACACCGGCGCAATCCGGCCGGTGTGCTTCTGGCGCAGCGATCTACGCTGACGTACAGAACTTCCTCAGCCGCCCGATTATCGGACATACTCCCCGAAAGTTACCGGCTTGCACCGCAATCTTTCGGTTCATCGCATTTGTAAACGCCTCCGGGTGTGCAGCACCCTTTTCGCGCGTACCCACATATAATAAAGGAAAATCCTCTTGCTGTCAAGAGGATTTTCTCTTATTTTTCTAAAAATTTTCATCTTTTTTCAGCGTTTTGCCTGTCCGCGCCGTTCACCCCTCCACGCTGTACACCGCGCCGATAAACAGCGGCACATCATTGCCATCAAAAATTGCAAAAAGGAAGGGCCGGTTCAGGTTCATTTCCACCACGGGAGGCAGCTCCATGGGGCCTGAGTCGGCGGCTACGAGCTCCGTATAGGCCGCAGCTTCCACGCCCTCCTCGTCAATCTTGACGCGGGCGGCCTGCATGACGCTGTCCACCATCGCGCCGTCGTCGGTCAGCGGCGTAAAGTCCGCTAAGTTGGCGTCAAAGGCGTCGGTCACGCCCAGCGTCCTCAGGATATCCTTCAGGTCAGTGGAGGACTTCACATCGAACTTGGGCACCGACCACACCAGCTCTGCGGCGTTATACTCCCCGGTCAGCTCCGCAAGGAACCCCTCACTTTGCAGCAGGCTCTCCGGCGTCACGCCCTCATCCGGCAGCACGAACACCATCCGCCCGTACCGCAGTCTCCGATACGCCGCGGTATATCCGCTGCCCCGGTAATAGCTGCCGCTCTCCGTCCGGTGCATGAAGTCCGACCGCTGCTTGCTGCCGTCGGCGGCGGTGAAGGTATCCGTTTTCGTCTGACCGATCTCAAAGGCGGCCTGCCAGCCCGCCTTATAATATATTGTATTGTATAGCCGCAGCAGGTTGTCCGTATCCGTGCGGATATTCCCCGTTTCCTCAGACAGCAATCCGCCGGTCTGCCGGTTCAGCCAACCGGCAATGGCCTTGTCGGCCTCCTCCGTCCCCATAGGCACACGATAGGAGGAGGCAAAATACCAGTCGGCCAGTGTGTCCACCGCCGCCTGCTTCACATCGGCATTCTCCCGCAGGAAAACGGCGTTGGCCAACCGGCACACGGCATCGTCGTCCTGATAGACGCTGATCCACAGGTTTTTGATCTGCTGCCGCAGCGCTCCCGTATCGGCAGCGCCCAGCAGGTTCAGCACCTGCTGCCGCGTCTCGCCGTCCGTGATCTCCGTCAGCATCCCCAGCGCCGCATACAGACTGATGGGCGAATAGACCGTGTTCTCTTGTCCGGTAAATATCTCCGCCGCCGTCCTGTCGGCAAAGCGCCGCACCGCGCCGCTATCCGGCTGCTCGCCCTTGCCCATTTTTTGCAGCGCCTCCATGTACGCGGTATACGCCGCATCATAATCGTCCCAGTTGTCGTCGCCGTTGTCGTTGAAATAGTCCTCGTAGCGAGGCTCCTCGGGGTAGACCGGGTAGGCTGCCTCCTTGACGGCATACGGCCTCAGATCCACCGCCGCAACGCCTCCTCCCTGCGGCTGTTTTACATCCGTCTGTGTCCCGCAGCCTGCCAGCATCAGTGCCGCCAGTATACCGCACAACAGTCCTCGTGTTTTTTTCATCTTGCTCCCTCCTTGTCGTCATATTCCTTATTATATAAGACGAAACCGCCTGAAAAAAAGTTCCCCTTCTCCCCTCTTCACAGAAAATTTTCACTTTGCGGCTTTACTTTCACGCGCGAAAGCATTAAAATATGAAAGAAAGAACCGCCCGGACAGGGTGAAAAGGAGGAATACCCATGGCTGTACACACCACGAAATGCAAGATTGCCAAAAAAGAAAAGAGCGACCACCTGTATAAGGCAATTCTGACGCTGGAAACTGAGGAGGAGTGCTATAACTTCTTTCAGGATCTGTGCACCATTCCGGAGCTGCGCTCCATGGAACAGCGCTACGAGGTCGCCACACTGCTGAGTCAGGGGCTTATTTATAATGACATTCTGGAGCGCACCGGTGCATCCAGCGCCACCATCAGCCGGGTGAATCGCAGCTTGATCTACGGCGCAGGCGGCTATGAAAGCGTGCTGGAAAAGATGCGGGAGCAGGAAGAAGCCGCACAGAAGGAGAAGGCGGAATGAGTGCCTATGAAGCGCTGGCCTCCCGCTATGACGCGCTGACCGTTGATGTGCAGTATGAAAAGCGGGCGGACTTTATCGAGAAGCTGTTTCAGCGCAGCCGCATTCCGGTCCATACGGTGCTGGATCTGGCCTGCGGCACCGGCGCTATGACATGGATTCTGACGGCCCGCGGCTATGAGCTGATCGCCGCGGACGGCAGCGAGGACATGCTGGCCGCCGCCATGCGTAAAAGCGGCACGGTGGAGGGTGTGGCCCCCATCTTCCTGCATCAGTCCATGCCAAAGCTGGATCTATACGGAACGGTGGACGCCGCCATCTGCTGTCTGGACAGTCTGAACTATCTGACACGGCCCAGCGATGTGCAGCGCACCTTTCAGCGGCTGCACCTGTTCATCGCACCCGGCGGAATACTGATCTTCGACATCAACACAGTGGAGAAGCTGGCAGGCCTTGACGGGCAGATGTTTCTGGATGAGACAGAGGACACCTACTGTGTCTGGCGGACGGAGTACAGCCGCGGTTTATGCACCTATTACATGGATCTGTTCCGCCAGCAGCCGAACGGCGCATGGGAGCGGGATCTGGAGATACACCGCCAACGCGCCTACACCGTGGCGGAGCTGACCGCATGGCTGGAGGCAGCCGGTTTCAGCCATATCCGCACACATGGCGACATGGTGAGCCGCGCACCGCGTCAAGAGGAGCAGCGCGTCTATTTCACCGCTATACGAACGTAACATCAGAAGGAGTAATCACACAATATGGACAGAATTGTAAGAGCGATTTCATCCGACGGCATGGTACAGGCCGCCGCGATTTGCAGCCGTAACCTGACAGAACGGGCACGGCAGATCCACAAGCTGCTGCCGGTGGGCACTGCGGCGCTGGGCCGCACCCTGTCCGCTGCCAGCCTTATGGGAAATGCCCTGAAGGGGGCGGGGGCCAGCCTGACCCTTCAGATCAAGGGCGGCGGCCCGCTGGGTACCGTGCTGGCCGTGTCCGACAACGAGGGCAACGTGCGGGGCTATGTGACCAACCCTCACACAGACATTCCCCTGCGTCAGGACGGCAAGCTGGATGTGGGCGGCGCTGTGGGCCACGAAGGCACCCTCACCGTGATCAAGGATCTTCACATGAAGGAACCGTATGTGGGCACCATCGACCTGCTGGGCGGCGAGATCGCTGAGGATGTGGCCGCCTATTTCGTGGAATCCGAGCAGATTCCCACCGCCTGCGGATTGGGCGTGCTGGTGGATCGTGATCAGAGCGTTAAGGCCGCCGGCGGGTATCTGATTCAGCTGATGCCCGGCGCCAGTGAGGATACCATCGTTAAGGTGGAGGGCGGCATTATGGCCGCAGGCAATGTCTCCGCCATCCTGGAGCACGATGAGGATCCTGAGCATCTGCTGCGAACGGTCATGTCTGACTTTGATCTGAAGATCCTGGAGACCTCGCCGGTGGAATACCGCTGCTATTGCAGCCGCCAGCGGGTAGAGCGGGCGCTGATCTCGCTGGGCAAGGAGGAATTGCAGCAGATTCTGACCGAGCAGGGCCATTGCAGCATGACCTGTCAATTCTGTGATGCCGTATACGACTTCTCTGGGCAGGAGCTGAAGGCACTGATTGACAGCCTGTAATTGCGCCGAAAAATTTTTTAGGAAAATTTTCGTTTTTCTTGTTGACAGTTGGGAATTAGTTTAGTATAATAACATTCGCCGTCTGACGAAGCGGTAAGGACGGGAGCATAGCTCAGCTGGTTAGAGCACCTGCCTTACAAGCAGGGGGTCACTGGTTCGAGTCCAGTTGTT
>CAKTGD010000137.1 GCA_934561335.1 uncultured Oscillospiraceae bacterium | reverse complement strand
GCCCGCATCTCCTCCACCAGCAGCTGCTCCACCTTGTCGATGAACTGAGTGCCCTGATAGTAGAAGATGTCCTTATCATAGAAGGCCAGCACCTTCTTGTGCTCGGCATAGCGGCAGCAGGGGTCGCTGCCGGACAGCACCCGGACGGCGCGGCTGGGGGTATTCTCGGAGGGGATCAGGTTGACGCACTGCTCCTGCCGCCACTGGTGGTTTTCCAGCGCCTTTGTCAGCAGCTCCAGCGCCTTGGGGGCACGGTCGCCGCTGCCCACCTTGTGCTCCTCCTCCTGCAAGCCGTAGATCAGAGGCCGGGCATAGGGGGGCGCCGCCACGCTCATGTGGCGCTCGGGGATCACGGCCTTGAGCCGCTTACCGCGAACGTCCACCTGAACCTCGTCGTCCTCCAGAATGTCGCTGTCGATATAGCAAAGACCGATGGCGCGCTTGCCGCTGGCCTCCAGAATAACGGTTTCCAGACCCTCGCCCTCGCTCTTGAAGTAGGGCACCATGGTGCCGCTGGTGACCCAGCCCACCAGCTTGTCACCCTGATAGATCTCCATACCGGCCCGCATCACGCCGCGATCCAGCAGGGCGATGGGGGCGATCTTCCGGGGCAGCTGGCTCATGTCGCTGAAATCCCGGTCCATATGCCGCATGAACGCCTCATGCTGCTTTTTCAGTGCCGTGCGGCCGATATAGTCGCCCTTTTCAGCGGCGAAGCTGACGGCGAACTTGGACAGCGGCACGGCGAAAATGGGGATCTCGCTGCCGTCGGGGGCGGCGCCCATCTCGTGGCCGTACAGAGGCAGGGCGGCCTCCAGACGCAGGGTGTCCCGGGCGCCTAAGCCGGCGGGCCGTGCGCCCAGCTCCACCAGACGGTTCCACAGCCATGCCGCGTCCTCGCTGCGGACGTAGACCTCGTAACCCAGAGGCTCGCCGGTGTAGCCGGTCTTGGCCACCCGGGCGGTATGACCCTCCAGCGAGACGGTGCCCAGCGCATTCTTCATAGGCTCGGTCAGCTGTACGCCGCCGGCAAGCTGCGTAAGCATTTCCTTGCACTTGGGACCCTGCACCGCGATGGCGGCCCACTGCCCGGTGATGTTCTCGATCTGGCAGTCATAGCCCTTGAGCGCCTCATGCAGGTGCTTGAGATCCTTGTCGGTGTTGGCGGCGTTCACCACCAGCAGATAGCTGTCCTCTTCAAAAAGGTACAGATAGGCGTCGTCCACCGCGCCGCCGTTTTCGTTGGGAATAATGCAGTATTGCGCCGTGTTCATGTCCAGCGCGCTGACGTTGCTGGACAGCACATGCTGCAAATATGCCTTGCGCTCAGGCCCGGTGATGCGCAGACGGCCCATGTGGGACACATCAAACAGGCTGCACACCTGCCGGGTGTACAGATGCTCGGCGATGATGCCGCTGGGATACTGGATGGGCATCTCCCATCCGCCGAAGTCCACCATCTCGGCCCCGGCGGCCACGTGGATGTCGTAAAGCTGGGTACGTTTCAGTTCGCTCATAGCTGCTTCCTCCTTCAGATTCCAACCTGATTTTGATAATGGAAAAGGGCACAAAGCCGCTCTTGCAACAGCTTTGTGCCCCCGTTTCATAACCTGAGAGATTCCTCTCCGTATCACGGGAGAGTTGCACCTTCGGTGGTCGGTTGCCCGGCCTTTTCGGAGTATCGTCCGGAACCGGTCCTTTTTGCCTGAGAGCTTCTGCGTTCCCCTTCGGCGCCGCCTTTCGGCGGTCTCTCCCGATCCCATCGTCCGATGTGTTCCCTTTTCAGTTGTTCTGTTCCGATTTTCGGCTATTTTTACTCTAGCACACGGTTTGTTTCGTGTCAATTGCTCTTTTGCGCGGTAGGAAAATTTTCGGTTTTTCCGCCAAAAACATACCGTGCCATCTCAGCGATATGACCAATGTGCCCTGCCGCGCCAACACCTCCTGCGGCCGACCGGGAAAAGCGATCCTTGCTTCCTACAGTATATTACGGCGCCGCCATAAGAGAAGCGCTTTTGCCTATACGCTATACGGAGATTTTTCGCACGCCGCGGTTGGCCTTCATGAAGGCCGTTGCCTCTTCGTAGGTGATGAGCGTCTCCAGCTTGACGGTGATCTCCATGATCAGCATTCCCTCGCTGCGTGTGAGACTGGATTCGATCACCTGCCCCTTGTGGGCATCCAGCAGCATGTCAAACCGGTCCTGTAGCTCCGGCGTGTCCGCCATCTCCACCGAAAGCTCCTGCGTGGCCAGTGCGTCAGCCCCCACCGGAAAGCGATGCAGGATGATCTGGATGGTCATCAGAATGGCCGATTCAAACAGGCCCAGCCAGTAAAGCCCCGCGCCGATGGACATGCCGATGGCGGCGGTGGCCCACATGCCCGCCGCCGTGGTCAGGCCGTGGATGGAGTTGCTGTTTTTGAAGATAACGCCGGCGCACAGGAAGGAAATGCCGCTGACCACCTGCGCGGCGATGCGGGCCGGGTCTGCGCCGCGCAGTCCGCTCTCGCCGATCGCCAGCTCCACAAAGGCGTATTTGGACAGGATCATAAACAGGGCCGCCGTGCAGGCGATGATGCAGTGGGTGCGCACGCCCGCCTCCTTCTGCCGCTTGCTGCGCTCCAGCCCGATCAGCGCGCCCAGTGTAGCCGACAGCAGCAGCCGTATCAGAAACTCCAGATTGTCATACACGCTGAGAAATTCCTCCGGAAGAAAACCGCTCAATCCCGTCAACATAGGCATACCTCCTTGCTTATAAGTGATAAAGTGCCGCGCATCCGGCTGCGCCTGCGTGAAAGGGCAGCCGCGCTCCTGCGCCGCTTTTTCATCTCAGAGTATAAACCCGCCGTCCACCGTCAGCACCTGACCGGTGATGAAATCCGCCTTGTCCGAGGCCAGAAATGCCGCCGCGTAGGCGATATCCTCGGGCGTGCCCAGACGGCCCAGGGGCGTTTCCTCCACCAGCTGGGGCACGATCTCGGCCGGCACCGCCTTGAGCATGTCGGTCTGGATCACGCCGGGGGCGATGCAGTTCACGCGGATGTGGGTGGGCGCCAGCTCTGCGGCCAGCGAGCGGGTCAGGCCGATCAGCGCCGCTTTGGTACAGGAATAGGTCACCTCGCAGCTGGCGCCGCGCTGCCCCCAGATAGAGGAGATGTTGATGATGCAGCCCTCATGTGCCTGAAGCATGGCGGGCAGCACCGCCTGAATGGCGTGGTAGGCGCCGTCCACGTTAGTGGAGAAGTATCTGTGCCACATGGCGTCGTCCACATCCTGAAACAGCTCCTGCCCCGACACGCCGGCGTTGTTCACCAGCAGCGAGACCGGCCCCCAGCGCCGCTCAATGGCATGAACCATGGCCTGCACCTCCTGCCGCCGGGACACGTCGGCCTGAAACACCATGGCCTCCAGCCCCTCTGCTGCCAGCTCCGCGGCCAGCGATTGGGCGCAGTCCTCCCGCTCCCGGTAGTTGATGCAGAGCTTCCAGCCCTGACGGGCCAGCTGGCGGGCCACTGCCCGGCCGATGCCCCGGCTGGCGCCGGTGACAAGCGCGATTTTTTCCATAAGCTGTTCCTCCTGCTGTTTTTGCTCATTCTACGCCAAAGCGCCGCCATAGGCAAGAAAAGCTCCTCGGAAAGAGGAGCTTTTCGGTTTATCTGCCATCAGGACGACAGGTGGCGGCCAAAGTTGCCGCCCACGCGGATGCCCTCCTGAATGATGGTAAAGGCATGGGGATCGACCTGATCGAGCGCCATCTGTACCGACACCACCTCATACTTGCTCAGGCATACGCACATGACATGGATCTGCTCGTGGGAATAGCCGCCCCGGCCCTCCCACAGCGTAAAGCTGCGATCCAGCTTGTCCAGAATGGTTTTGTTCAGCCGCTCGGGATCCTCCTTGGTAAAGATCAGCATCTGCACGGAGATGTTCTGCTGATGCAGCCGATCCAGAAACAGCGCCTGAAACACCACATAAATGGCGGAATAGATGGCGGTGCCGATGTCGAAGAGAATGGCGCACAGGGTATAGAGGGCGGCATTGAAGGTGATGGAG
>CAKTGD010000136.1 GCA_934561335.1 uncultured Oscillospiraceae bacterium | reverse complement strand
TGGCATAACCGCCGTCATATGCCTTTGCAAACATTTCCTTAGAAGTTACCAGTGGCATAATCATATCTCCTTCACAAATAAAATACAGCAATAATTGCACCTGTTGTTAGGAACATTCCTATTGTACCATATTTTTTTGGTTTTGCAAGCTTAAAGTGTTTACAACCGCTATTTTACATGGTAGAATACCGGATGTAAACACTTAATCCCAAAATTTTGGAGGTAATTGATATGAATGAACTGCGAGGCGCCTGTATTATCGGCCAGTCTGGCGGCCCTACATCCGTCATTAACGCCAGTGCTTACGGCGTGATCGACACGGCGCTGAAGTCCGGTGCCATTACTCAAGTGTTGGGTGCAGAGCACGGCATCAAGGGCGTGCTGAACGACCGTCTATTTGATATGGCGTTGGAGGATCCGGAGGAGCTGCGTCTTTTGAAGTACACCCCCTCCTCCGCTCTGGGCTCCTGCCGCTATAAGATCGCCGACCCCGAGGTGGACGACACCGATTACAAGCGCATCCTTGAGGTATTCAAGAAGCACAATGTCCGCTACTTCTTCTATAATGGCGGTAATGATTCCATGGATACCTGCAATAAGATCAACAGCTATATGCAGTCCGTGGGCTACGAGTGCCGCGTGATGGGCGTGCCCAAGACCATTGACAACGACCTGTTTGGCACCGACCATTGCCCCGGTTACGCTTCCGCCGCCAAGTATATCGCCACCTCCATGATGGAGGTCTATCAGGATGCCCGCGTTTATGACACCGGTATGATCGTGGTGATGGAGATTATGGGCCGCCATGCCGGATGGTTGACCGCCGCCTCCGCTTTGGCCGGTATCCATGGTGCAGGCCCTGACCTGATCTACCTGCCGGAGATCGACTTCAATATGCAGAGCTTTATCGACGATGTCAAGCGCATCTATGCTGAAAAGGGCAGCTGCATCGTGGCCGTGTCTGAGGGCATCCACTATGCTGATGGCGACTTTGTTTCTGAGGCAAAGGTTGCCGCAAACGATGGCTTCGGCCATGCTCAGTTGGGTGGCTTGGCCTCTATCCTCGCTCAGGTGCTGAAAGAAGAGACCGGCGCCAAGGTGCGCGGCATCGAATTGAACCTGCTTCAGCGCTGCGGCGCCCATCTGGCCTCCGAGACCGATATTGAAGAGAGCTATATGGCCGGCAAGGTGGCTGTGGAGAACGCTGTCAACGGCATCAATGGCCGCATGATCGGCTTTGAGCGCGGCATCAAGGATGGCAAGTACGCCTGCCGTACCAAGCTGATTCCGCTGATGGAGGTTGCCAACGTTGAAAAGAAGATTCCCCGTGAGTGGATCAACGAGGCTGGTAATTATGTCAACCATCAGTTTATTGAGTATGCCCTGCCGCTGATTCAGGGTGAGCCGGATCTGCCTAAGGAGGACTCTCTCCCCCGTTTTGCCCGGCTGAAGAAGATTCTGGCAAAATAAATACAGCAAAAATCTCAGGCCGAAAGACCTGAGATTTTTTTATCGGTTTTTATGGTAAATAGCCCACAGGCCCTCCATCAGCAAGTATTTATCATAAATGACTTTGTTGCGGCAGTAGCGCACAATCACCGGCGTATTGTTGCCCGTTGCCACAATGGTTGGCTTTTCCTCCGGAATGGTCTCACGGATTCTGTCAATAATCCCATCCAACATTCCCGCGGTACCGTATACAATGCCATTGCGCATACAGTCCTCAGTATTTTTTCCGATCAGGTTTTTAGGGTATTGCAATGAAATATCCGATAGCTGTGCCGCGTGGTCGGATAAAGCGTCCAGCGAAAGACGCACACCCGGGAACATCAGCCCGCCCTCATAGGCATGTTTGGCAGAAATATAGGAAATGGTAGTTGCCGTACCCATATCGATCACAATAATCGGTGCCGGATATTTTTCCAGCGCCGCCACTGCGTCCGCCACCAGATCAGCGCCCAACTGATTGTGAATCTCCATTCGGATATTCAGTCCGGTTTTCACACCGGGTCCCACAACCATAGGAGGCTTTCCAAACAGTCTGGTCAATGCTTTTTCCATCATAAAGTTGATGGGAGGTACCACGCTGGAAAAAATAGTACCGGATACATCTTTCAGATCAAACCCATACAGTGAAAAAATATTCATCAGATCGATACTGATTTGGTCTGCGGTTTTTCGGCTGTCTGTATCGATAGACGCCAGAAAATGCAGCTTTTTTTCCTTGCTGAATAAGCCCACAGAAATATTTGAGTTGCCAATATCGATCGCCAGCAGCATTGTGATCCCCCCTACGCTTCATTTTCCTGCATATTGCATATATAATATAACACGACTTGAGAGGGATAGCAAGGTAAAAGACGTCCTGGCGGACGTCTTTTACCAAAGTTTGGAAGAAAGATTGTTATTGGCTTGGTAAATCACTATTTACAGGATGATACAGATTAAGCCTCCACCGCCCTCGTTTATAATGCGTTCCAGTGCCTGCCGCAGCTTTGCCTGTGCATCCGTCGGCATCCGCTTCAACTTCGCTTGTAGGTCCTCACCCACAATTTCATGAAAACTGCGGCCGAAAATATTGGAATTCCAAATCTTGCTGGTATCTCCCTCGAACTCCTGCAAAAGATAATTGACCATATCCTCCGATTGTTTTTCATTTCCCACAATGGGAGAAACCGTCGTTTCAATATCAGCTCGAATCATGTGGATGGATGGGGCGCTGGCTTTCATCCGAACTCCGTATCGCCCACCCTGCCGCACAATCTCAGGATCTTCCAGATTCAGCTCCTCCACACCCGGCATCATAATCCCATAGCCGTTTTCCCGTGCATCGCGGAGTGCGTCGGCAACCTTGTCATATTCCTGCTTGGCACTGCCGAGCTGTGTCAGCAGCGCCATCAGGTCACCATCATCCGTCACAGTCAAACCTGACTGCTGTGAAATCGTATCAAAGAACATACTGCGCGGCAGCCGAATGTCTGCCTGAGCCACGCCGCGTCCCAGATCGATACCCCGCAGTGCAGCCGTTTGAATGCAAGTACATTCCTGCATTTTTTCCAGCGCACCGTTTAATTCCCGGATATGGTGCAGATCCCGTGCGTTCTCCCGTACCGTCTGGTAGATATCGCTTTTGATCGTGTGTTCTGCCGGCAGCGCCTCCACCCAGCTGGGTAAATAGATATCCAACTCCTGCACAGGAAATTCAAACAGTAAATCCTGCATCAAAGCGGCAATATCCTGTTCATCCATTGTCTGGCAGTTGACCGGTGCACACTTTACCTGATACGTCTGGGCAATCTCCGAAGCTATGCTGTGTGCCCGTTCTCCCTCCGGCTGGCTGGAGTTGAGCAGCACAATAAACGGCTTGCCGATCTCCTGCAGTTCACGGATCACGCGTTCTTCCGCTTCCTCATAGTCATGCCGTGGGATATCCGTTACTGTGCCATCTGTTGTGACAACGATCCCTACCGTAGAATGGTCTGTCATCACCTTGCGCGTACCGATCTCTGCGGCCTCCGTCATGGGGATCTCATAGTCATACCATGGCGTCATCACCATTCGCGGCGCCAGATCTTCAAACTGTCCCACCGCCCCCGGTACCATATAGCCCACGCAGTCGATCAAACGCACGGAAAAGCTGACCCCTTCATCCAGCGCAACCTCAACAGCCTCCTCCGGGACAAACTTCGGCTCGGCCGTCATGATCGTGCGGCCTGACCCACTCTGCGGCAGCTCATCCTTCGCTCTGTCGCGGCGGTATACGTTGTCAATGTGGGGGATCACCTGTGTTTCCATGAACCGTTTGATAAAGGTGGACTTCCCTGTTCTGACCGGCCCGACAACGCCGATATAGATACTGTTTTGCGTTCGTGCGGCCATATCCTGATAGATACCTGTGGATCGATTCATAGTGCCTTCCTCCGCTGCTGTTTTTACTCATTTCTATGCCGGCCTGTCAGCATATATGCATCCGTCAGAAGCAAAAAAACGCTTCAGAACCAAATGTGGTTCTGAAGCGTTTTTTATCGTGTTCAACTGTTTAAATAGGGATCGTCCAGCTTGCCCAGACGGCGCAGCATGGTCTTTTTCACCGCCTTGAAGATGTTCTCATAGCCGGTGCAGCGGC
>CAKTGD010000135.1 GCA_934561335.1 uncultured Oscillospiraceae bacterium | reverse complement strand
CTCGTCGTCAAACGCCATGCAGAGGTTCCGCAGGCGAATCAACTCTTTGGACATTTATCCTCCCCCGTTCATAAAAAGATTTTTCGCCTCTTCTCTCTGTACTCACCGAGGGCCGGAACGGCCTGTATTTTTCGTTGAAATTTGGCTTGCTGAAAGCAGCAAGACCACTATATATAAAAAGGTCGTAAATGTCAATATAAATTAAAAATTAAAAAAGCATGAGAAAGCCTGAGAATGTACCGCGCAGTTCCGATGCGGTCCGATACCCGCTTCAGCCCCCACGGTGTACCGCGACTTCTTCATAAACTCGCGGGGAGATACCCGCATCGCCCCCCATAAAGCAGCTGCCGTACATTCTTGCGCCCGTGGAGAAATTATGCTATGATGGTACCATCGATATTTTCATTTCCGGCAAAGGAGAGCGACATGGATAAAAACGAAAAAAACGCACTCCCCACAGTCTTTGACTATCTGCGCTGGCGGGGTGATCTCACCTTCGCTCAGGACGCTTTCAACGAGGTGGATAACCTGATCCTGTGCATCATTACCTATCTGAATTTCCGCCGCTTTCCGGAGCTTTCCAGCCGTGAGGCAGATAAAGCCCCTCTGCTGGGTGACATTGTGTCCCGGATGACTGAAAAAGACGAGCAGCAGGGCCTGTCCCCCAACGATTACATTCCCCTGATGAAGCTGGCGGCAGAATCCCGGCGGTTTGCTCAGGTGCGGCCGTTCGGCTATGAGACCGTGCGGGACGATGCCCGGGAAATGCAGCTGGACGCCCTGTCCTTTCTGGTACCGGACGGCACGCTGTTCTGCGCCTTCATGGGGACCGACCGTTCGCTGGTAGGCTGGAAGGAAAACCTGAACCTCAGCTACATGGATGCCGTGCCGGCCCAGCTGGGCGCCGTGGAATACGTAGCGGATATGGCCCGCCGCTGTCCGGCCCGTCCCCTGCGGATCGGCGGTCATTCCAAGGGCGGCAATCTGGCGGCTTACGCCGCCATGCACATCCCCGAGGCACTGCAAGCGCGGGTGCTGGACGCCTATAATAACGACGGTCCCGGCTTCCGCAAGGATGTGACAGACACGGTGGAGTATCGCCGCATCGCCGCAAAGCTGCACACCTATATCCCCGCGGCCTCCATTGTCGGCGTTTTGCTGGAGCATACGGAGGATTATACCGTGGTGGCCAGCAGCAGCCGGGCCATCATGCAGCATGAGCCCCTGACATGGGGCGTTCTGGGCAATCGCTTCCTCCAGCAGGAGGAGCGCTCAGAGTTCGGAAAAGCCTCCGACGATGTGGTGCGCGAGTGGCTGGCTTCCCTGTCCCCGCAAGACCGCGAGGCGTTCGCCAACGCGCTGTTCGATATGTTCACGCAAGGCGGCAAGGTGCAGTCGCTGGAGGAGGTGCGCCAGGCGGAATTGCTCCGGCGTCTGGCCGCCGACGAAAAGCACAAGGGCATCGTTTCCGAAGCGCTGCGGCGGCTGATGTCCGATGTAAAAGAAGAGGTGCTGCGCACAGCGGAGGCCGGCCTGAAAGAAAAGGCGGAAACCCTGCGGGAAACCGCCGGCAGCCTCTATCAGGCCGGACAAAAGGCGCTGGAGCGGCACAAAGAGGAAAAATAAGCGCCAGAAGCCCCGGCCAATAGCCGGGGCTTCTTCTTCATGCGTGATAGCATCATGCGTGATAGTACGTTTTGGCACAGTATTCCCGCCGGATCGTAATGCGTCCCTCGTCGGTGAGCCAGTCCACAAAATTGGCGAAATTCCGCTCAATGATGGAAAACTTGAACTCGTTTTTCGTGCGGATATTCTCCCGCTGGCAGAAGGCGGCGATCCACTGGGCGAAGGTCATGCCGTCCGCCAGATCCTCCAGCAGCTCGTCGGCCTTGCGGTAAATGAAATCGCAATTGCTGTCCACCAGCGCTGCCAGCTCCGTCTGCTCCGTGATCACCGTCTTGTGGGCGATGACATAGGCATCAAACCGGCTCTGCCGCAAAAGCGCCTTGCTTTGCAGGTCGCGGGCGATGAACATGGAGGTGGGCAGCTTGGCCTTGTCGATCTGCTGGCGGTCAATCAGGCAGTCGCCCACATAGGCTACGTTGTCCGGCGTTACCACGCCGATATGGCCGGCCGTATGGCCCGGCAGCGGTAAAATCCCGAAGCGCACGCCGCACAAGTCCAGATAGTCGTCCTCAGGGCCGATCACCACATCCGCCGTAAAGCACTCATCGAGAAAATATTCCCGGCTTTTTCCGTATGTCAGGGCAATGTAATTGGCCCGATAAGCGTCAGGATTCACGGCAATACCCGCCTCAATGATGTGGGCGGCGGCTTTTGCACCATACCGCTGCTGTAAATAGCGGACATTGCCGCTGTGGTCAAAATGTGCATGAGAGCAGATGATGCCCCGCAGCCTGAAGCCGTTATTTTCGATCAGCGCGGCCAGTCCGGTGCGATCAAGCCGGGCATAGCCGGTGTCGATCAAAATGATATCCGTATCCGTCATACGATAGACCACCAGCAGCGCCGTGGACGCCGCGGCAACCCATGTTTTGCCCCGGACATGCTGTAATTCCATGGACGATCCCCCTCCTTTTCGTAACAGTATAGCAGCTTTACCGCCGCCGTACAATAAAAGAATCTGCATTTTTTTGATTTTCCCTCTATGCAAAATGAAAGAAATAAGGTAGAATAGCAGAATGTGAAGAAAGCATTGAATAGGAGTGTAACAAATGGACGAACCGAAATATAAGCGGGTGCTGCTGAAGATCAGCGGCGAAGTGCTGGCCGGTGAAAAACACTTTGGTCTGGATTTCAACGTAATGAGTCAGGTGGCCGACGTAATCAAGACGTGCAATGCCATGGGCGTTGAGATGGGCGTGGTCATCGGCGGCGGCAACTTCTGGCGCGGCGTAAAAAACGGCGAGGGCTATATCGAGCGTTCCCGGGCTGACCACATGGGGATGCTGGCCACCACCATGAACTGCATGGCCATGGCCGACGTGCTGGAGCAAAAGGGCGTGGATGTGCGGGTACAGACCGCGCTGGAGATCCGCGCCGTGGCCGAGCCCTACATCCGTGCCCGTGCCATCCGTCATCTGGAGAAGGGCCGGGTGGTCATCTTCGGCTGCGGCACCGGCAATCCCTATTTCTCCACCGATACCGCCGCTGTGCTGCGGGCCGCCGAGATCGATGCCGACGTGATATTGCTGGCCAAGAACATTGACGGCGTGTATGACAGTGACCCCGCTAAAAACGCCAACGCGGTGAAGTTTGACGCCATCACCTATGACGAGGTGCTCAAGCGGCATCTGGCCGTCATGGATTCCACCGCCACAAGCATGTCCATGGATAACCACATCCCCGTACTGGTATTTGCCCTGAAGGATCCCTATAATATTGTCCGCGCCATCCGCGGAGAGAAAATCGGAACGATCGTCAAGGAGGACTGAACATGTTGAAGGATGAATACAAGGTTTACGAAGAAAAGATGAAAAAGAGCATCGAGTCGGTGCAGAACGACTTTGCCGCCGTGCGCGCAGGCCGTGCCAACGCCGCCGTACTCAACCGCATCAGCGTGGACTATTACGGTACCCCCACCCCCATTCAGCAGATTGCGTCCGTCGGCTCCCCCGATCCCCGCACGCTGCTGATCTCCCCCTGGGACGCCAATGCCCTGAAGGCCATCGAAAAGGCCATTCTGGAGTCTGATCTGGGCATCAATCCCCAGAACGACGGCAAGAGCATCCGTCTGGCTTTCCCCCAGCTGACAGAGGAGCGCCGTAAGGAGCTGGTCAAGCAGATCCGCAAGTATACCGAAAACGGCAAGGTAGCCGTGCGCAATATCCGCCGCGATGCTATGGAGACTTTCAAAAAGCAGCAAAAAGCCTCTGAGATCACCGAGGACGAGCTGAAGATCGCAGAAAAGGACCTGCAGAAGATGACCGACGACAGCTGCAAGGAACTGGATAAGCTGCTGGAAAACAAAGAAAAGGAACTGATGTCCGTCTAATGGCCCTGTTCCAGAAAAACGGATATACGGCGGGGCAGGTGGACATGAGCCGCCTACCCCGCCATATCGCTATCATTATGGACGGCAACGGTCGTTGGGCAAAGAAGCGTGGGCTTCCGCGCACTGCCGGCCA
>CAKTGD010000134.1 GCA_934561335.1 uncultured Oscillospiraceae bacterium | reverse complement strand
TCGCAGGCCTGATTGGCAATACCGCAGCTGGTCTTGCAGGCAGACTGGCAGGAAGTCTGGCACTCGCCGCAGCCGCCCTTCTTGGCGCTTTCGCAAAGGTCACGAGTCTCGATCGTGTTGATGTGCTTCATAGTATATCCTCCCATGTGATTATCTTATAAAGTTATATCACACAGCCGTGCTGTTGTCAATCGAACTCACACATTTTTCCCAAAACCCGTTTCTTTCTGAACATCGCCGGGCTGACCATAAAAATGGCGGACAAATCCGGCAAACCGCTGGGTCTGGCTGCTCAGCGGCGCACCGCGCCGTGTCGCAATATAAAGTCGGCGCTGAACATCGGACTGCGGCAACGGGAAGGTCAGCAGATGGCCCGCCTTCACGGCGTCCTCCGCCGCCTTTTCCGAAATAATGGATATCCCCAAGCCGCCGGCCACCAGATTTTTAATGGACTCTTGATCGTTAAGCCGCGCCGAAACAATCAGATCATTTTCGTCCACACCCATCTGCTCGAAGTAGGCGGCCACGCACTTCTTGCTGCCGCTTCCCTTTTCCCGCAGCAGCATCGGCTCACCGCAGATCTGCTCCAGTGTCATGCCGCCCGCCGCCGCAAAACGGCGATAATAGGCATTGTTCGGCGTGATGAGTACCATCCGATCCGTGTAAAACGGCACAAGCTCCAGCATCTCCTCATGGGGGTCGGCGCCGATCAAGCCCACATCAAATGCGCCGCACATCAGACCCTCCACAATTCCCTGGCTGTCGCTTTGGAACACATGGAACTGTGCGGCAGGACAGCTTGCACGGAACGCCGGCAAAATCTGCGGGAGAATATAGGCCGAGGGAATGGTGGAGGCCCCGATGCGGATCATCTTCTCATCCTCATCGCTCCAGCTGCGCATCAGATTATCCCGCAAATTGACAATGCTGCAGGCGCATTCATACAGCTCCCGCCCCCGCGGCGTGACCTCCACGGATTTCGTGGTGCGAATGATGAGACTGGTCTGGAATTCCTCCTCCAGCTGCCGGACATGCGTGCTGACGGTAGGCTGTGAGAGGTATAATTTTTCCGCCGCTTTTGTAAAGCTCTTGTACTTCACAACCGCGCAAAACGTTTGCAGCTGCTTCAGTTCCATACCGTCCTCCCGCACAGCGTACGCAGCGCCAGCAAAGCGGCATCCACCTGCTGTGTCGTGTTCTGCCAGCCGAAGGAAAAGCGCACCGTCCCCCTCGGATAGGTATACAATGTCCTGTGTGCGCTTGGCGCACAGTGCAGTCCCACCCGTACCATGATGCCATATTCCCGCTCCAGTGCATCCGCCATCAGCGCCGGATCCACATGGGTGGGAACCACAGAAACCACCCCCGCCCTGCCGGTAGTGTCCTGACGGCCCACCACGCGCAGGCCGCGGATCTCCGATGCCCCCTCCAGAAAACGGCGGGTCAGCATCAGCTCATGATCGGCAACGGCCTCCGGCGTTTCCCGGGCCAGCCAGTCCAGCGCGGCATGAAGCCCCATAATGCCCGGCAGATTCATGGTGCCCGCTTCAAAGCGGTCCGGCATAAAGGCCGGCATCCGTTCCTCGTGGCTGATGCTGCCGGTGCCGCCGGCAATCAGCGGCGTTATTTGCGCCGTCATATCCGGCTGTAGGATAAAGCCGCCGATTCCCTGCGGGCCCAACAACCCCTTATGGCCGGTAAAGGCCAATGCGTCAATATGCATGGCCTCCATATCAATGGGAAAAGCGCCGGCGGTCTGAGCCGTGTCCAGTATAAAGCGCAGCCCATGTTTTTGGCAAAAGGCCCCCACCTCCGTGGCCGGCATCATTGTCCCACAAACATTGCTGGCATGAAGCATCACCACCGCCCGGGTATTGGGCCGCAGCAGTCCCGCTGCCGCCGCAAGCTCCAACGAGCCATCCCTGCGGCAGGGAATCCGGTCATAGGTCACGCCCCGTTTGGCCAATTGCGTCAGGGGACGCATAACGGCGTTATGCTCCATAGCGGAAACCAGCACATGGTCGCCGCTTTTCAAAAAGCCCTTCAGCAGCACATTCAGGCTCTCCGTAATATTGCGGGTAAAAACCACATTCCGGCAATCAGGGCCATGGAACAGGTCTGTCAGCTGCTGACGTGTAGAGAGCACAATTTCCTCGGCTTGATACGCCTCGCTGTATCCTCCGCGGTTGACATTGCATCCGCAGTCTTTTATATAATGGTATACCGCCTCTGCCACACCGGGCGCTTTCGGAAAACTGGTGCTGGCGTTGTCCAAATAAATACGTTCCATAATCCGGCCACCTTTCTTGCCACAGTATACCACGCATTTATTCGAAAATCAAATCATTTTAATTGATATATCTATAATTCGTATTGGACTTTTATTGCGCTGCAGTGATACGATACCAGTAACAACTTTGAAATGAGGGAAATGCCCATGAATGTCAAACGCGAACGCACAACAATTATCGTCGCCGGTCTGATCATTGGTCTTATCGCCGCTTTGCTGGTCTACTTCGGCAACCCTGCCAATATGGGTTTTTGCATCGCCTGCTTCCTGCGGGATACCGCCGGCAGTCTGGGGCTGCACCGCGCCGCGGCCGTGCAGTACATCCGTCCTGAGATCGTCGGTCTGGTGCTGGGCAGCTTTATTGTGGCCCTGTGCCGGAAGGAATTCTCCGCCAAGGGCGGCAGCGCACCTGTCACCCGATTTGTGCTGGGTTTCTTCGTGATGATCGGCTGCCTGATGTTCCTTGGCTGCCCGTTCCGCATGATCCTGCGTCTGGCCGGCGGTGACCTTAACGCCCTGCTGGGTCTGGCAGGCTTTGTCATCGGCATTCTGGCCGGCGTGTTCTTCCTGAAGCAGGGCTACTCCCTGAAGCGCACCTATACCCAGACAAAGCTGGAGGGAATTGTGTTCCCTGTCGTGCAGATTGCGGTATTCATCCTGCTGGTGGCTGCCCCCGCCTTCATCTTCTTTACCGAGGCCGGCGGCGGCCCCGGCGCGAAGCACGCTCCCATCCTTATCAGCCTTGCCGCCGGTTTGATCGTGGGCGCTCTGGCCCAGCGCACCCGCCTTTGTATGGTCGGCGGTATCCGAGACATCGTGCTGTTCCGCGAGCCTAAGCTGCTCATGGGCTTCGGTGCCATTCTGGTCAGTGCCCTTGTCTGTAACCTGATTCTCAACGGCGCGGCAGACGCCACCTTCTTCCACCTCAGCTTTGCTGAGCAGCCGGTGGCTCATACCAATGGGTTCTGGAACTGTCTGGGCATGGTGCTGGTTGGCTTTGGCTGTGTGCTGCTGGGCGGCTGCCCTCTGCGCCAGCTGGTCATGTCCGGCGAGGGCAACTCCGACAGCGCCGTAACGGTGCTGGGTCTTATTGTCGGCGCCGCCTTCTGCCATAACTTCGGCTTGGCCTCCAGTGCCGCCGGTCCCACCGATGCCGGTAAAATCGCCGTGATCATCGGTCTTGTGGCGGTGGCGCTCATTGGCTGCCTGAACACCTTTAAGAAGAAAGCGTAAGGAGGAATATTACCATGAAAATTGTTGACGCACGCGGTCTTTCCTGTCCGGAGCCTGTGGTGCTGCTGCGCAGCGCTATGGCCAGCGGTGAAAGCAGCTATCAGATCATCGTGGACAACCACGCTTCCCGCGAGAACACCACCCGCTACGCCCAGCACATGGGCTACAAGGTGGACGTTTCCGAAAATAACGGCGAGTGGACGCTGACGTTTACAAAATGACCTATATCGCCACGTTTTTTTCCCACTTCGGGGCCACCCGCTATAAGCTGCTGTGCGACAGGCAGGGCATTCCCTGCCGTGTCATGCCGGTTCCCCGTGATCTCAGCAGCAGCTGCGGCACCTGCGTCCGCTGTGAGGGCCGCTGGCTCCGCCCGGAGGGCGAGGCCGCGCAGGAGGTGGAGCAGGTAGCTGCGTGGGACGGAACGGCCTACACCACGGTGTATCACATTGACGAGAGGGAGGATTGACCATGGAAACGGACGTCAAGCTGACGAAGCTGGCCTCCTGCGCCGGCTGCGGCGCCAAGGTAGGGGCCGGTACGCTGGTTCATCTGCTGGAAGGCTTCCGCACCCACAGTGACCCCCGCCTGCTGGTGGGGTATGACCGCTCCGACGATGCCAGCGTCTACTATCTGGACGAGAACACGGCACTGGTGCAGACCACCGACTTCTTCCCGCCCATCGTGGACGACC
>CAKTGD010000133.1 GCA_934561335.1 uncultured Oscillospiraceae bacterium | reverse complement strand
CTGAACGGTCACACCGGCAATGCTGTTACCAATGATGACGTTGTCATCGAACTGAGCAAGTAATTGAATATAATAACTACCCCACTGAGGATGAGCAGTTCGAGGCCGCTGACAAAGCCGCCAGGCTGTGTGGCAGAGGAACAAATCGTCGGAAAGCCCGTATTCCGGGTCTGGCCTTTGGACGGCTTCGGCATACTGAAATAGAAAACCGTCGCTGGGTGAGAACGGAAGCAATGTTCCACTATCCAAAACAGTATGAAAAAAGAAGAAAGGATACTTATTATGAAATTGAGCAGAAAAATTTTGAGCCTGGTCCTGGCACTGGTTATGGTTATGGGATTGGCTGCTACCGCTTTTGCCGAGGAGGGTGGGGAAACCACCGCGAATGGTAGCATTACCATCAAAAATGCCCTCAATGGCGAGACCTATCATGCCTACCAGATCCTGTATCTGGAAAGCTACGATCCAGTGAAGGAAACATATGCCTACAAGGCCAACTCTGCCTGGGTAGATTGGCTGAAAGAAGAGCCCCAAAAGAAGTACGTTTCCATTAACGCTCAGGGCTATGTGACCTGGGTTGAGGGCGCTAATGTTGCTGACTTTGCTAAGGCTGCTAAGGGCCAGCTGTCCGATAAGACTGCTGACGGAAGTGTCACGCCTACCGCAAATGGCCCAGCTACTATTTCCAACCTGAAGCTTGGCTACTATCTGGTCGACTCTACTGTGGGTTCTCTGTGTGAATTGAATACCACAAAGCCCGACGTGGAAATCACGGACAAGAACCCGACACCCAACATCGAAAAGAAGGTCCAGGAGGATTCTGACAAAAACTGGGGAGACGTCAATGATGCGGATATCGGCCAGGACGTGAATTTCAAGTCCACCGTCAGTGCAAAGCACGGCGCTCGGAACTATGTTGTGCACGATAAGATGGATGCTGCTCTGGAATTTGGCGGCGTAACCTCCATCACGGCTGGCAGCGCCACCCTGACTAAGGAGAATGATTATACTGTAGTGACTACCGACCTGACCGATGGTTGCACCTTCCACATTGTGTTCACTAAGGCCTATCTGGACAGCATCACTGCTGACACCGCCATCGTTATCAACTACACCGCTAAACTGACGAGTAGTGCCGTTGCTGGCACCGGTTATGTCAACGAGACCTGGCTGGATTATGGCGACAATCAGCACACCGAGCATGATAGAACCACTACTTACACTTGGAAGCTGCCCATCTACAAGTATCACAAGGATGGCGATACCCAAAAGCCCCTGTCTGGCGCTGAGTTTATTCTGTACAAGGGCAGTGAAGAAATGAATAGAGAATATGCTCAGGTCGCCGATGGAAAGCTGACCGGCTGGACTAGGACGATGACGGAGGCCACCAAGCTTGTCTCTAATGCTGACGGCATGATTGCGGTCGAAGGCCTTGACGCTGACACCTACTACCTGGAAGAGACCAGGGCTCCTGGCGGCTACAATAAGCTGGCAGGTCCTGTCAAGGTTGAGATTTCCCACACTGTTTCCGTCGAGGGTGCGGACATGACCCATACCCTCAAGCAGGATGCAACCGACGTTGAGAAGGTTGAAATCGAGAACAAGTCCGGCACCGAGCTTCCCGAAACCGGCGGCATCGGCACCACCATCTTCTATGTCCTCGGCTCTATCCTGGTCATCGGTGCGGTTGTCTTGCTGATCACCAAGAAGCGCATGAGCGCTGCCGCATAATTCTTCCATTTTGCTTACATTTCCCCCCTTTCTTGCCTGCACTCCGGGAGGGCCTTGGCCCTCCCGGACCAAGTGCAGTTTTAGACCGTTGCAGAATTAAGGAGAATCCTATGAAAAACAATCGTTCTACAATCCTGCTGATCTTAATGCTCCTCATAGGCTTGTCCCTAATGCTGTACCCCTCCCTTGCCGATTGGTGGAACTCTTTCCACTCCTCCCGGTCCATTGCCAGCTACGTGGAACAGGTGGCAAATATCGATGAGGCACAGTATGAGGAACTTTGGGACGCCGCTTGGGATTATAACCAGTCTCTGCTCCACCGTCCCAACGATTTCCTCCTGTCTGACGAGCAGCAGGAGATCTACAAATCCCTGCTGGATTTCGGCGGCAACGGCATCATGGGCTATATCGAGATCCCCATGATCGATGTGATGCTGCCCATCTACCACGGCACTAAGGAGTCCGTCCTGCAGATCGCCGTGGGGCATCTGGACTGGACCAGCCTGCCCGTTGGCGGTGCGGGAAGCCACTGCGTGGTCTCCGGACACCGGGGCCTGCCAAGCGCCCGGCTCTTCACCGATCTTGACAAGCTCAAGGTTGGCGATGTGTTTATGCTGCATGTCCTGAATGAGATCCTGACCTACGAGATCGACCAGATCCTCATTGTCGAGCCCCATGATACCGATCCCCTGCTGATTGAACCGGGCAAGGATCTATGCACCATGATTACCTGTACCCCCTACGGCATCAATTCCCACCGAATGTTGGTGCGGGGGCACCGGATCGAGAGTCAGGAAGAAGCGAAGGCCATTCGTATCACAGCGGATGCCGTGCGGATTGAACCGCTGATGGTAGCGCCCTTCGTGGCAGTCCCAATATTGCTGGTGCTTCTGATTATTCTGCTGCTGCCAAAGCAGAAGAAAGGGAGCCTACAGGAATAATTAAAAAGAAATCCTATGAGAACCGGCAAAAGGCGGTTGCTGCATAAAGTATCTCACAGAAACAGCTCTGTAAGATCCATTAAAATGTTCTTTTACGATATTACATGAATGGAGAAAAGGTCTATGGCAGGATATAAAAATTTTCGTTTGATCATTGGGATCGTCACGGCCTTGGTACTGACTTTCAATGCGGTGATCCTTCCGGCTGTCGCATTGGAGGCCGGCTCCGTTAATGAGACGGGGTCCGTGGAGTATATCGGGGATGACCGCTCTGCTTTAGAGCCAGCGGAAAGCGAATTTGCAGAGAAGGAAGAAAATACGCAGAACGATTCTGTAGGGGCGGAAGAAGATACGCAGGACGATAAGAAAGAAAACGTTCCGCAGGAGGGTGAATCCGGGCAGGAAGCGGGTGCGCCCTCTGAGAATGCTGGGGATGCTGCCAGCACAAACCAGGAGGAAGTGGGGGAAGATATCCGTCCGGATCCGGATACCCCTGTGAAGCTGTGGGGGGACTGGAGGGAAGCAGCGAAGCTGCCTGCCCCCACCGGGGACCGGGCTGAGGATATGGCATCCGCTGCCAGGGCGTTGTTAGGATATTCCTTGCGTGGTGAGGACAGCGGGGCGTTTTGCTGGAACCGGCTTCTGGCAGAATTTTGCCTGGATTACGCTGAGGTTTCCGAGGAGGCGCTGCCGAGACCTGAGGAGGGTCAGGATTGGGCGGAGCTTCTGGAGAGTGCGGACCTGTTCCGGCGGGATGAGGAAGCAATTGCGGCTGGCACTCTGGTATTTCTGGCATTGGATGGGCAGGACGGGGAAGGCCGTCTGTCCGTGGGCATTGTCACGGAGATCGAAGAGGGTGTTCTGACGGTGGTGATGGCCGATGAGAACGGTATGGTCGTCAGCCAGAGCGTTGCCAGAAATGATGCATCCTTCGTGGGCTATTGCCTGGTGGAGGAAAATTCCGGGCAGGAAGCGGATGCACCCTCTGAGAATGCTGGGGATGCTGCCAGCACAAACCAGGAGAAAGTGGGGGAAGATATCCGTCCGGATCCGGATACCCCTGTGAAGCTGTGGGGGGACTGGAGGGAAGCAGCGAAGCTGCCTGCCCCCACCGGGGACCGGGCTGAGGATATGGCATCCGCTGCCAGGGCGTTGTTAGGATATTCCTTGCGTGGTGAGGACAGCGGGGCGTTTTGCTGGAACCGGCTTCTGGCAGAATTTTGCCTGGATTACGCTGAGGTTTCCGAGGAGGCGCTGCCGAGACCTGAGGAGGGTCAGGATTGGGCGGAGCTTCTGGAGAGTGCGGACCTGTTCCGGCGGGATGAGGAAGCAATTGCGGCTGGCACTCTGGTATTTCTGGCATTGGATGGGCAGGACGGGGAAGGCCGTCTGTCCGTGGGCATTGTCACGGAGATCGAAGAGGGTGTTCTGACGGTGGTGATGGCCGATGAGAACGGTATGGTCGTCAGCCAGAGCGTTGCCAGAAATGATGCATCCTTCGTGGGCTATTGCTCGGTATCGGAACGGAGCCAAATGTGCGAGGCTGCAATG
>CAKTGD010000132.1 GCA_934561335.1 uncultured Oscillospiraceae bacterium | reverse complement strand
CCGCGGCGCGTTCTACGTCATGGCCGCTCTGCCCGTGGACGATGCTGACGCCTTCCAGAAGTGGCTGCTGGAGGAGTTTGACGACAACGGCGACACTGTGATGTTCGCCCCCGGCGAGCCCTTCTATGCCACCCCCGGCAAGGGCCGGAACGAGATCCGCATCGCTTACGTCCTCAAGCAGGAGGATCTGGAGCGCGCCATGGATCTGCTGCGTCTGGGCATCGAAGCCTATAACAAGCGCTGAACCACTGATTACTCCGTATAAACTCCGTATAATATAAGAGGGAGCCTGCATCAGCAGGCTCCCTCTTATATTATGATTCGCTCAGCTCCAACACCACGGGGCAATGATCGCTGCCCGTGACCTCCGGCCAGATATCGGCATTTTTCACGCGGGGCAGCAGGCGCCGGGACACAATAAAGTAATCAATGCGCCAGCCCGCGTTGTTTTGCCGGGCATGAAAGCGGTAGCTCCACCACGAGTAAGCGCCCGTGCGCTCGGGATACAGTGTGCGGAAGGTGTCGGCAAAGCCGCTGGCAAGCAGCTGCGTCATTTTGGCCCGCTCCTCATCGGAAAAGCCGGGATTCATCCGGTTGGACTTGGGGTTTTTCAGGTCGATCTCCTGATGGGCCACGTTCAGGTCGCCGCAGTAGATCACCGGCTTTTTCTCGTCCAGCTCCAGCAGGTATTCCCGGATATCATCCTCCCACTCCATACGGTAGTCCAGCCGGGACAGCTGATCCTTGGAGTTGGGCGTATAGCAGCACACCAGATAGAAATCCTCATACTCCGCCGTGATGACCCGTCCCTCATGGCGGTGAATATCCGCCCCAAAGTCGCAGCTCACAAAAAGCGGCTGGCGGCGGGTAAAAATGGCGGTGCCGGAATAGCCGGCCTTGTCGGCACTGTTCCAGAAGCGGTGATAGCCGGGCAGCTCAAATTCCGCCTGCTCCGGCCGCATTTTCGTCTCCTGCAAGCAGATGATGTCTGCGTCGGCAAAGGCGCAGAAATCCAGAAAACCCTTGCCCAGACAGGCACGCAGGCCATTGACATTCCATGAAATCAGTCGCATAGGGGACGCTCCCTTTCTCTTTTTTGTCAGCATATCACATTTTTGCCCTCTTGACAACTGGTCGCGCCGCCGTTATACTGATGAAAACTGTTCCATTTGGAACAAAAAGGAGCGCATGATGGAGGACCATAGAGCACTTCTGGCGCAGCATTTCCTGTTTCAGGATGCCGCAGAGGCATTGAGCGAGGCGCTGGCGCTGCCGGTATGCACCTTCGAGCGGGGGCAGATTGTCTGCCAGCCGGAAACAGCGGCGTTGGCGCTGGGCATTGTGCTGCAAGGCAGGGCCGAGGCGGTGGCCGATCACCGGAATCAGGCGGTGCTGGCCGGCTTTGACCCAGGCGGCACCTTCGGCGCGGCGGCACTGTTCGGCGGCGGAGGCTATGTGTCCCGGATCCGGGCTACGACGGCATGTGCCGTGCTGTTTCTGCCGGAACCGCTGCTGCGGCAGTGGTTCAGCCGCTGGCCCCGGATGGCGGTAAACTACATCGCCTTCCTCTCCGACCGGGTGCGGTTTCTCAACGAGAAGATCGCACTCTTCACGGAGGACAGCGCGCAGCAGCGGGTCTATCGCTGGCTGTGCGCCAACTGCTGCGGCGGCTGCCTGCCGGCGGGGCTGAGCATGACCAAGCTGGCGGCAGGTCTGTCCATGGGGCGCACCAGCCTGTATCGGGCGCTGGAGGAACTGGAAAACGCCGGGCTGATCGTCCGGAACGGAAAAAGAATCGAGGTAATTGTATGAAAAAAGCAACCAAAATCGTCAGTCTGCTGCTGGCGCTGGCCCTGGCGCTGAGTCTGGCCGCCTGCGGCGGGCAGGACAATGCGTCCCAGAATCAGCAAGAGCCGCTCTCCGGCACGGAGGTAAACCTGTTCGTGCTGTCCGGCCCCACCGGAATCGGCGCCATAAACCTGTGGGCCGCCTCCGACGCAGGCGAGACGAAAAACACCTATCACATCACCATGCCCGGCGCCAATGACGAGGTGGTGGCCGCCCTGTCCAACGGCAGCGCGGATATTGCCGCCGTTGCCACCAATCTGGCAGCAACGCTGTACAACAAGACCGACGGCGGCGTAACGGTGCTGGCGGTAAATACGCTGGGTGTGCTGTCCATGCTCTCCAACGGGCAGGAGCTTGCCTCGGCGTCGGAGCTGAAGGGCAAGACCATCTACGCCCCCGGTCAGGGCGCCAATCCGGAGTATATCCTGCGCTATGTGCTCACCGGCAACGGCCTTGACCCTGACAAGGATGTGACCATACAGTTTGTGGGCGAGGGCAGCGAGCTGCTGAGCGTCTGGCAGAATGATCCGGAGGCGATCATCATGGCGCCCCAGCCGGTGGCCACCAGTCTCCTGATGCAGAATGAAAATGCCCGGACCGTGCTGGATATGACCGAGGCGTGGAACAAGGTCTCAGGCGGCGACAGCACCCTGATGATGGGCTGCGTGATCGTGCGCAATCAGTTTTTGCAGGAGAACCCCGATGCGGTGAAGCTGTTTATTGAGGAGTACGCCGCCTCTGTTGAAAAAGCCCGGTCCGATGTAAGCGGTACCGCCGCACTATGCGAGCAATACGGCCTGATTCCCAAGGCGGCGCTGGCCGAAAAGGCCATTCCCTCCTGCGGCCTGACCTTTGTCACCGGCGAGGAGATGAAAACGCAGCTGAGCGGCTATCTGCAAGTCATGTTTGACGCCAATCCCAAGAGCGTGGGCGGCGCGCTGCCGGGTGACGATTTCTATTACGGTGCGTAAAACACTGGCAAACGGCGCGGCGGTGCTGTTCTGGGTGGTGGTCTGGCAGCTGGCGGCGATGGCCGCCAACCGGACGCTGCTGCTGCCCATTCCCACCCCGGCAGATACGCTGTGTGCACTGGCGCGCATGGCGGTGAAGCCGGACTTCTGGCTGACGGTGGGCATGTCGCTGCTGCGGATCTGCGCCGGGTTTGCGCTGGCCTTTGCCGCCGGCGCGCTGGGTGCCGCCGCATCCGCGCAGTGGTCCCTCTTCCGCCGTCTGGCCGCGCCGCTGATACAGCTGATTCGCTCCATCCCCGTGGCGGTGTTCACCATTGTGGTGTTTTTATGGATAAGCCGGCCCTATATCCCCTCCGTCATCGTATTTCTGACGGTGCTGCCCATTGTGTGGGACGGTGTGGAGAACGGACTGGAAAACGCCGACCGGCAGCTGTCGGAAATGGCGCGCACCTTCGGCATGGGACGTTGGGATATCCTGCGGCGGATCACACTGCCGGGAATCCGTCCCCATGTGGCCGCCGCCGTAACAACGGCGCTGGGCTTTGCGTGGAAATCCGGCATCGCCGCCGAGGTGATCTGCCGCACAGAGGGCTCGCTGGGCGACCTCCTGTGGAGCGGAAAAGCCAGCGTCAGCTATGACGAGGTATTTGCCCTGACAGTGGTAATCGTGGCGTGCAGCACCCTTTTGCAGCGCCTGTCTGCCATTGGCAGAGAAAGGGGCGGCCATGATACGTTTTGACCGTGTAACCTTTGGCTATGGGCTGTCAGCCCCGCTGCTGCGGGATTTTTCCCTTGAGCTTCCATCAGGCAGACGAATCTGCCTGATGGCCCCCTCCGGCAGAGGAAAGACCACCGTGCTGCGGCTGCTGCTGGGTCTGGAACGTCCCCGCCGGGGGTCGGTAACGCGCCCGGACGGCATACGGTTTTCCACCGTGTTTCAGGAGGACCGTCTGCTGCCATGGAAAACCGTGGCGGAAAATGCCGCTCTATTCAGCGACAAGGAAACGGCCTGCCGCATTTTGACGCAGCTGGGGCTGGGCGACACTCTGGACGCGCTTCCCGAGACGCTGAGCGGCGGCATGAAGCGCCGCGCCGCGCTGGGCCGTGCGCTGGCGCACCCGTTCGATGCGCTGGTGCTGGATGAGGCGCTGACGGGCCTTGACCCTGCCGCCCGGGCCCAGTGTCTGCGCGCCATCAATGACGCGGTGGGGCCGCGGACACTGGTGATGTCCTCTCATAGCGAGGAAGATACCGCGGCGCTGGACGCACAGATCATCACACTCTGATACATAAAAAATCGCGGGACTTTCGTCCCGCGATTTTTTATTTCGCTTCGTACATTTCCTTGTATTCTGCCGCTTCCTCCCTGTACATGACGGCGCTGGCGCGGTTGGCGGCAATCTCCTCGTC
>CAKTGD010000131.1 GCA_934561335.1 uncultured Oscillospiraceae bacterium | reverse complement strand
TCGGCTTTTTCGTGAACAGATAGGCGAAAACGTCCAGCATCAGCTCCTCCGCCTCGTGAACGTCGTGCAGATAGCCATCGATATATAGGGTCAGTGGATCGCCGTATTTTTTCATCAGGGCCTCCAGCCCCGCGTCGTCGCCGCTCAGATATTGGCGGTATAAGCTCTCGTCGCACGCCATGCCGTTCACTTCCTTTTTGCGGATGCTTCCAATGCAGAGGGGTATCCGTCAGGTGCTTGCCCTGCCGGAATCGCGTTTGTCCTGTACCTCCGCATGGATATTACTTAACACAATACATCATATACGAACATCCGAGGAAACACAAGGCATCCAGTAAAGTGTGCAGAGAAAAGTTGCGGATAGAAGCGGTATTTTCTTGAAAGAATCCTCCGAAACTGGTCAAAACGCCCTGTTCGGATTGTAGTATGGGCAGAGGGGGAAATACGGGGCTACGAAGTAGGAGGCGGGCACTGAAAGCCGCCATTGACTATATCTGCAACCCGGAAAAGACGGACGGGAAGCTGCTTATATCCTCCTATGGCTGCGCCGCCGAAACCGCGGATAAAGATCCGTACCGCCTGGGACGAGGAAAAGGAAGAATGGTATTTCTCCGTGCAGGACGTTGTTGCGGTCCTGTCAGAAAGTACCGATCCCAAGCAGTACATCAAGAAAATGCGCGCCCGCGATCCGCAGTTGTCGGCCAGCTGGGGCACAATTTGTACACCGGTTCAAATGCTTGCTGCGGACGGCAAGCAGAGAAAGGTGCAGGCCGCCAATACCGAGGGCATCCTGCGCATCATCCAGTCCATCCCATCGCCCAAGGCAGAGCCCTTCAAGCGTTGGCTGGCACAGGTCGGTCGGGAGCGCATCAAGGAGACCATCGACCCGGGGCAGGCCCGGGCTGCTGCCTCGCGCACTCCTGCTTTGCCGCCGCCAGCCGTTCCCGAACGGAGGGCTTTTCCCCGTCTCCACGCTGAGTGTCACGGCTCCCCGGGTGATCTCCTCCTGCATTTATCGGGCGCTGCCCCTTGCGGGGCAGCGCTTTTTTACGATTCCATTCCCTGTCTGAAGCGCTCCACCATCTCCGCCGTCAGGCTTATCTCGCCATCCCGGCTGGGAATTTCATCCCGGTGCAGCCACACACCCTCACATAGCTCGTTGTGATCCAGCTTGATCTCCGCCTCGCCGTCCAATTCGCAGTAAAAGCCTGTCAGCAGCGTATCGGTAAAGGCCCAGGGCTGGTTTTTATAGTACCGCAGGTTCTTCACCCGCAGTCCCACCTCTTCCATAACCTCCCGGCGCACAGTGTCCTCCAGCGTCTCACCGATCTCCACAAACCCGGCGATCAGCGCATAGTTCTGGAAAGGCCGGTTGGCATAGCGGGTCAGCAGCAGCTTATCACCATCCGTTACCGCCACAATCACCGCCGGGCAGATCTTGGGATATTCTGTCTGGCCGCAGACAGGGCATACCATGGCCCGCTCCACCTCGCTGGGCGACATTTTATGGCCGCAGTGGCCGCAGAACTGCCTTGCGCCGTACCAGCGGTGCAGCTGCACGGCGGTGATGGCGGCAAAGGCCGTCTCCATGGGCCGCACGGTGCGGATATCCTTCACATTCACATAGTCCATGCCCGCCGGTACATGCTCCGGTGTCCGGGCCAGATAGCAGTCCACCCCATCCAGTGAAAACACATGCAGCGCATCCTCCGTAGGAATTTCTCCGCCGAAACGCGGCAGCGCCCATTCCTCCCCTGTGCGCTGCAGCAGCACCTTTCCGCTGCGGACGCACAGCGCGATATCCTCATGTGACGCCCTGCCGATCACATAGGTTCTGTCCAGCCGGTGGGGCGCAATATCCTGAATCATATCCCAAATCCTTCTTTCCTTGTGAAATACTGCTTTGATGGTATCATACCACAGTGCAAAATGCAACCTTGCGGCCTTCTCCCGTCCATGCTATACTAGGGAAAAATCCAGTGAAAGGGGGCGTCCCCATGACCAGACAGGAGCTTCTGCAAAAGGCGGACAGCCTGCCGCTGTCGCCCGGCGTATATATCATGATGGACAAGACCGGCCTTGTCATCTATGTGGGCAAGGCAAAAAAGCTGAAGAACCGGGTCAGTCAGTATTTCCAGTCCGGCAGCACCCACAATGAAAAGACCCGCATGATGGTCTCTCAGGTGGATCACTTTGATACCATTGTGGTGCGCACGGAGTTTGAGGCCCTGATTCTGGAAAACTCCCTCATCAAGCGTCACCAGCCCCGGTACAACATTCTTCTGAAGGATGACAAGGGGTATCCCTTTGTGCGGCTGGACAGCGGTGCCTCTTACCCCCGCTTCACCATGGTCAGCAGGCCCGCCGAGGATGGCGCCGACTATTTCGGCCCCTTCGGCGGCCGCCACGAGACCCGGGCGGCGCTGCACGCACTGTGCGCCGCTTTAAAGCTTCCCACCTGCACACGCCGCTTTCCCCGGGATATCGGCCGGGAGCGTCCCTGTCTGAACCTCCACATCGGCAAGTGTGACGGCTTCTGCTCGCCCGATGGGCCGGGGCAGGCAGAGTATCGCGCCCGCATGGTTCAGGCCTCGGAGCTGCTGGGCGGCAAGCTGCGGCAGGTAACGGCCTCTATCCGTCAGGAGATGGAAACGGCAGCCGAAGCGTTGGAATTTGAAAAGGCCGCCGCCCTGCGGGACCGGCTTCAGGCGCTTCAGGTGCTGGGCAAGCAGCAGCAGGTCATCGCAGGCGTCTGCGCCGATACCGACGTATGGGGCGTGTAT
Source organism: uncultured Oscillospiraceae bacterium (assembly GCA_934561335.1). The sequence goes on along the minus strand of CAKTGD010000131.1, from coordinate 1,477 downwards.
ACCGGCCCGGTGCGCTGCGGCGCGGCAGTGCTGCATATTGAAAACGGCGACCTGCTGGGCCGCCAGATCGAAATTTTCCCCACCGCCGCCGACCAGTCGGTGCCGGAGGTGCTCTCTGCCGTGTTGAGCCAGTATTATCTGGACAAGGCCGTTTTGCCCCGGGAGATCCTGCTGCCCTGCCTTTTCGAGGACAGCGAATCCTTTTCCGATCTGCTGGCCGCTCAGGCCGGCCACCGGGTAACGCTCAAGGCGCCTCAGCGCGGTGAGCGTTCTCAGCTGGTGGAGATGGCCATTCAGAACGCCCGGGAAGAGGTGGAGCGCATCACCACCGATTCAGAGCGTCTCTCCCGCACCCTTGTTGATCTTCAGGCGCTGGCTCATCTCCCCCGGCTTCCCCGCCGCATGGAGAGCTACGATATTTCCAACATGGGCAGCGATGACATGGTGGCCTCCATGGTGGTGTTTGTGGATGGCAAGCCACTGAAGCGTGACTACCGCAAGTTTTCCATTCGGACGCTCTCCGCTCCTGACGATTATGCCGCCATGCAGGAGGTGCTGACTCGCCGCTTTGCCCATGCCGAGGATGAAAAGTTCCCTCCCCTGCCTGACCTGCTGCTGATCGACGGCGGACGGGGGCACGTCCATGCAGCGCTGGCCGCCATGGCTGCCGCCGGCGTCTCCCTCCCGGTGCTGGGCATGGTGAAGGACGACCACCATCGTACCCGCGCCCTCATCACCGCCGATGGTGATGAGTTGGGGATCCGGCAGTCGCCCCACATCTTTACCATGATTGGCCGCATACAGGAGGAGGTACATCGATTCGCCATTTCCTTCCAGCGGCAAAAACACCGCAAACGCACCTACCGCAGTAAGCTGGACGGCATACCCGGCATCGGTGAGGCGCGCCGTCAGGCGCTGTTGAAGCGCTTCGGCACTATCAAAGCCATTGAGTCGGCCACCCTCTCAGAGCTGCAAACCGTATTGCCCGCCAACGCCGCCCGCGCTGTCTACGACCGCTTCCATCAGCTTACTGCGCCGCAAGGCTAGCCACGGATCCAATAAATGATTGTCACTGCGCCCGCCGCATGCTATAATGGGCATAACACATTTTGACAGCAGGAGGTTATTGACATGATCTACCGTGAATTTCAGGGCGCGCAGCTTTCCATGCTGGGCTTTGGCACCATGCGTCTGCCCGTGCAGCCGGATGGCAGCATTGACCGGGAGGAAACGCAGTCCATGGTCGATTACGCCATGTCCCACGGCGTTAACTACTATGATACCGCCTGGCCCTATATGCACAACCAGTCCGAAAACGTGATTGGCGCCTGCCTGAAAAAATATCCCCGCGACAGCTTCTATCTGGCCACCAAATTCCCCGGCCATATGGTGGCCGATGTCTATGACCCCGCCGACATCTTTGAGCAGCAGCTGCAAAAATGCCAGGTGGACTATTTTGATTTCTATCTGCTGCACA
>CAKTGD010000130.1 GCA_934561335.1 uncultured Oscillospiraceae bacterium | reverse complement strand
CGGCGAGACGGTGCGGACCCCCAGGGGCACCTTCTATGTGACGGATATGAGCCGGGAACAGATGGAGGCAGCCGGATACGGTTTCCACCACGAGTCCGAGGACGGAAAGTATCTCATCATGGCCAACGGCAGCCGCGCCTTTGCCATCCCCAGCGGAGACGCACCCGAACATACCGCGCCGGAGAAGTTGACTGTCCTGGTGGTGGAGCCCATGAAGGAACCCTATGTGAAGGAAATCGACCCCGGCCTCCATGCGCTGCAAGCGGAGGTGGGCGGCGACATTGCCGCCTCCTATCCCTTTGACGATCCGGTGGGGCTGGTGCTGAACGACGAGGGCAAGCTCATCGGTCTGGACCTGAACCGCTCTCTCCGGGACGAGCATGGGGAGATTTACGACATTGTGGCAGGCACCTTCTTGGTGGTGGGCCTGGGGCCGGAGAGTTTTGCGTCCCTGCCCCCGGACATGATCCAGAAATACACCGAGCAATTCAAGCGGCCGGAGCTGTTCGCCAGCATCAACGGGCAGATCGTATCCGTTCCCGTGGAGCCGGAAAACCCGCTGCGCACGGCGGAAATGACCCTGGAGGATGACTACGGCATGATCGACGGGATCATCAACAACGGCCGCCGTGGTGAGGAATTGGAGAAAGCCCAGACCGAGGCGCGCAGGACCACGCCGGAGAAAAAGCCTTCCATCCGGGAGCGACTGGAGGACGCAAAACGGGAGTGCGCGGAACGGAAAAGCCCGGACAAGCCTGCCCCGCAGAAGAAGCCCCCGGAGCTGGGCGACTTATGAGCCGGAGCAAGAAATGGCGTCTGGAATGGGCGTTCTTCCTGGGCGAGAACGGCAGACGCCAGTATAACAAGCTATGCAAGGGCTGTATCCATCCCTGCAAGCAGAGTTTCCGGGCGGTGGTGTTGTCCTGTCCGCACTATCTTTCCCTCCGTTCCAAAAAGTGCGGGAATTAGGGTTCAAAACAGTCAAAGAAACCGGCTGTGACGGCTTTTCCGTGTAGGGGCAGTATGATTTCCCATGTGGAGCGGCAGGGCGTTTCTGCATAGGAAAAACGCCGGATTTTCACCTTTTATCAAGCAAAATGGGAGCGTCAACATCGGATGCAGTTATCCGAGGTTGGCGCTCCCATTCTTTTTTTGTTCTGGCTGCGTCGCAGTCGATCAGTCATCCTCTAACAGCTTGGAGGGCGGGATTTTCAGCACTTGGGCGATCTTGAACAATGTTTCAAGAGATACGCCACGAACCGTACCTGTTCCTTCTACCTGACCAACGAAGTTGACACTTTTCCCGATCCTCTCCGCAAGGACCTCCTGTGTCATCCCCGCCTTTTTTCTGTAATATGCGATCTTCAAGCCCAAAGTGATATAGCGTTCTGGAAACTCCGTTTGCATAATATCACCTCCTGATATTATGCTACCAACAAAACAGGTAAATTATAATTGAGACCAATTAAAGAATTATTTACTTTAAGTCAATGTTTGTATATAATGAGAAGTGGATTGTTTACTTTGTTGGAGGGACTGGCTTGAAAATGGCGAAGATAGAACCGTGAACATATTTACTGTTAGTTTTTTTGGACACCGGATCATCCCGGAGTTTCGTGAGGCGGAGGATCGTGTGGAGGCGCTGGTTCATGCGCTGCTTTTGGAAAAGGAGTATGTGGAGTTCCTGGTCGGACGGGACGGAGATTTTGACCAGATCGTTTCCTCCGCTGTCAAACGCCAGCAGCGACTTGTTCGGGATGACAACAGTTCCTTGATTTGGATACTGCCATATCCCACGGCGGAGCTGCGCAACAATATGGAAAACTTTGAAACCTATTATGATGAAATCGAGATATGCGGCAGCGCGGCCAGCAGCCATCCAAAAGGCGCTTTTCAAATTCGCAACCGGCAGATGGTGAAGCGAAGCAATCTCGTTGTATTCTATGTGGACCATACAGGCGGCGGAGCTTATCAGACCATGCGCTATGCGCAGAAAGAAAAAAAGAATATACTAAATCTTGCTGGGGAAGGATACGGAGAAAAAGAATGAGCGCCATCATCTTTCGGTGATGGCGCTCATTTTCAGTAGCAGTAGTAGGCGCTGTGGGAATGTGTGTAAACGGTCAAAGGGGCGGCGCTGTGGGAAACAGTGTTTGCGGGCTGTGGGAAAGCTGACAGCTTTTCCATCAGGTCGTAAATATTTGTTTTCCATCGGTGGAGCGGCCGTTTTCCACATTTCCATAGTGCTATTCTGGAATATAGGAAGTCCCTCTTGTTATGAACAGTCGATAGATGGTCAAGGGAATATACCAGGTAGACACCAGCAGTCGCCAGACCAGGACGAAACCGCCGATCACTCCGCCAATAATAAAGTTCAGCAGAAACAACGGAAGGGCGGTTCCCAAAGAGCCGCCCGGCACGATCCAGGCAAACATCCGTGGGATGCCAAAAGGCAGACCGCAAAGGATGAACAGCCATACATAGTCGGTGACTCCATCTTTTGTGCAGACGGATTTGAAAATGCAGTACAGCAAAGCCGCCACCGCCACGGGCAGCACGCTCTTTTTGAAAAACTCTTTGATTACTTCGGATTTCGTCACAGTCAGCACCTCCATTCCTGGTTCCATTATATCAGCCGGATAACCATGCGCCCAGGGGTTTTGCAAAGACTGTCAAAAGCGCCCAATCCCCGTTACTCCAAGTCGTTGCTCCGCTGCCGCTGCTGTTCCTGTTCCTTCGGCCTTTCCAGCAGGGCGTCCACATTCTGGCGGAGGGTGTCATATTCCTTTTCCTCCCGTTGTATCTTCCGAAGTTCCGTTTGCAGGGCGGCCTTGCGGGCGGAGAGTCCTTCCAGTTCTGCTTTCACCTTATCGGAGGAAGGAAGTTTGGTGAGCCCGGCCTTTTTGATTTCCCTGGCGGCCGCCTCGAATAAGATAATCTCGCTCTCAAAGCCGCGCAGGAATTTTTCCTTGTCCTTTGATGCCTTGTATCGGTCATAGACAGGTTTCAGCTTGCGGTAGGTGTCGATCTGCTTTCCCAGGAGGGCAAGGTCGGCGATCCGCTGTTCCGTATCCCGCAGACTTTCCCTGGTACGGATGGAGGCGGCGGCAACGGCGTCACACCGTTCCACCAATTCCTCATAGCTGCCGATGCCGTGTTCGGTGAGAAAGTTCATGGTGGCGGCCGCCCGTTTCAGATTCTCGATGGTTGCCCACCGCTGGTATCCGGCACTCTGCTGGGCCTTGATATTGTTCTGAATGTCAATGAGCAGGCTGACCTTCCCGCTGCGCTGTTGGGGCTGTCTGGAGGGCCTGGGACCTCCGGCAATGCGGGAGACAACGGCTGCTTCCGTGTAATCGGCGCCCAGGGTTTTGAGCCGGGTGAACCTCTCCTGGTCCGGCGCCCTGGCGGAGATATACTTTCCCCGCTTGATTTCGTACCCTTCCCGCTGCAACCGGGCAAGCAAATCTTCCAGGCTGGAGGACACGGGGATCAGCCGGTCGATGGCGGCTTTCAGCTTTGCCTTGTAGCTGGTGCCGTTCTGTGCGGCCTGATGCTCAATGTAGCTCTTGCCCTTATCCCGGCCAGGGACGATGACGGACAAGCCGTGTTCTTTGCACAGCCGGTCGCTGGCCCGGCGTATCTCGTGATAGCTGCGCTTGTTGGAATGGTAGTGCTTGTGGTCGGTGAAGCTGACCGCATTGAAAATCAGGTGATTATGGACGTGATCCTTGTCAATGTGAGTGGTGAGGACAAATTCATATTTGCCGCCCAGGACCTCCCGTGCCAGTTCCATGCCGATCCGGTGGGCTTCCTCTGGCATGACCTCCCCAGGTTCAAAGGCTTGGATCAGGTGACGGCCCAGGTGTGTGCCCTTGTCGATGGAATGGCGGCGTGTCCATTCAAATTCAATGTCGGCGGTCTCGGCGGCGCAGCCGAAGGAGGACACCAACAGCTTCCCGTCCGTCTTGTCAGGATTGCAGATATAGTCAATCGCAGCTTTCAGCGTTGACTTAATAGGATGCGTCTTTGTAACTGCCATATCTGATCCAGCCTTTCCCGGATTTCCTCCATGTCGGCCTGATAGGTGGGGCCTCCGGCGTTGACCCGCTTGGCAATCTGATTGATGTTCCGGCCAATGGCGGACAGAAGTTTGTTCATCTCCTTAATGTCCCTGGTGTCCACCTGGATGATATATCCGTCAATCGCCATCTTCCGCAGGTAGGCGCCGATCCGCTTTGTCTGGAGCTGGGCCATCTTCTGTTCCATCAGTTCCTTTTCCTCGGCGGTCACATAGA
>CAKTGD010000129.1 GCA_934561335.1 uncultured Oscillospiraceae bacterium | reverse complement strand
CAGGGCATCGTCATCAACACCAGCAACCTCAGCGAGGACTGGGTGGGCTACTGCACCATTTACGGCGACAGCGCCGGGGCCTTCTCCCCCTTGGGCATGTACACCACCGAGGAGGTCATCGCGCTGGGCCGGGCGCTGGGTCTGCCGGAGCGATTCCTCATCAAGCCGCCCTCCGATGGGCTGACCGGCCTTACCGACGAGGATAATCTGGGCTTCACCTACCACGCGGTCAACGAATATATCCGCCGAGGCGTGGCGGATGAGGCCATCAAGGCCCAAATCGACCGCAAGCATGCCGCCAGCCGCTTCAAGTTCCAGACGCTGCCGGTGTATCAAAACGGCCTGCCCATGGTACCGGAGGAGCCGACGGATTACTATAACCCCCACAAGAAATAACCCGATGAGCCGCCCTTTGTGGCGGCTCATCTGTCTGCCGGGGTGAAAATTCCCGGTTGCCTTTTTCGCCGATTTGTAGCATACTGAAAGACGGAACATTTTCTAAAAGGGAGAGCTACATGGAAACCATCAAACTATACGAACACGATCCGTATCTGCGCCGCTTTGACGCCACGGTGCTGCGCTGTGTCCCGCAGGGCAAGGCGTGGCATGTGACGCTGGACCGCACCGCCTTTTACCCCGAGGGCGGCGGGCAGGATGCCGACCACGGCACGCTGGGCGGCGCGCAGGTGCTGGACGTGCAGGAGCAGCAGGGTGTCATCGTCCACACCTGCGACCGGGCGTTGCAGGAGGGCGCGGCCGTCACCGGAGAGCTGGACTGGCAGCGGCGCTTTGACCACATGCAGCAGCATTCCGGCGAGCATATCGTCTCGGGTATGCTGTGCGCAGCCTACCACTGCGACAATGTAGGCTTCCACATGGGGGCGGACACCGTGACCATCGACTATAACGCCGATATCCCGTGGGAGGGCGTGCTGGCCATCGAGCAGCAGGCCAACCGCTATATCTGGGAAAACCATCCCATCCACATCACCTTCCCAACGCCGGAGGAGCTGGCCGCCTTGTCCTATCGCAGTAAAAAGGCGCTGGAGGGACGGGTACGCATCACGGAATTCCCCGGCGCGGATCGCTGCGCCTGCTGCGGCACCCATGTGTCCACCAGCGCTCAGGTGGGACTGGTGAAGTTCATCAGCTGCCAGAAATTCCGCGGCGGCGTGCGTCTGGAGGTGCTGTTCGGCCAGCGGGCCATGGATTGCCTCAGCGCCAGCTGGCAGCAGAATACCGCCATCGGCCGTGCCCTTTCCGTCAAGCCCGAGGCCACCCATGCCGCCGTAATGCATCTCAAAGAGGAGCTATCAGCCCTCAGGCAGCGCTGCGACGCCATGGAAGCGGAGCACTTTGCGGCGCTGGCGGAGCGGTATGCCGGCGCTGGCGATGTGGCGCTGCTGTGCCCCGCCATGGAGCCGGACGCCGTGCGGCGGCTGTGCGACGCGGTGGCCCAGCGCTGCGGCGGGCGATGCGCCGTGTTCGCCGGGAATGAGGGCGCTTATAAGTACGCCGTCATCCAGCCGGGCGCCGATATCCGCGCTCTTATCAAGGACATGAACGCCGCGCTCCACGGACGCGGCGGCGGACGGGACGGCTTTGCACAGGGCAGCGCCGCCTGTACCGCTGAGGAAATCAACGCATTTTTTGGAGGAATAAACTGATGCAACAGCAAGGAAAACGGGTTTATCACGGCCGCCGCGGCCCCTCGCCCATCGTGTGGCTCATCGCCCTTGCGGTGGTGATCGCCACGGTGGTGCTGGTGGTGGCGGGCCTCAGCAAAAAGCCTGCCCCCGATCCCATCCCCCTGCCCGGCACGGTGACGGACAACGGCAGCGCAAAGCCGGACGAGCCGGACACGTCCCCTACCCCGGATACACCGGACCAGCCCCAGACCCCGGAGAACGATCCTGACCAGCAGACAAAAAGCGACGAGCCGTATATCGACGAGAGCGGCATGCTGCAATACAGCACCAAGGGCCACTATGTACAGGCCGACAGCTATCAGGGCGGCGGCGAGGCTCCCTGGAACCTGCTGCTGGTCAACGACTGGAATCCCCTGCCCGCCGGATATGACAGCGATGTTACCTTTACCACCGTCAGCGGCGGCAAGCAGGTGGACAGCCGCATTATCGATGCGGTGAACCGGATGCTCAGCGATGCCAGCGCCTACGATCTGGCGGTGGTCAGCGCCTACCGTCCCGCCAGCGAGCAGAACACCCTCTATTGGCGCAAGGTGAAGCAGTACACCGACAAGGGCTACAGCGATCTGGACGCCCAGAAGGTGGGCGGCACCGTCGTCAAGCGTCCCGGCTTCAGCGAGCATAACTGCGGCCTTGCCATGGACGTGGGCGGCAGCGGCAACTATTCGCTGGAGCAGGACTTTGCCAATACGGAGGTTTACCGCTGGCTGATCGACCACTGTGCCGACTACGGTTTCATTCTCCGCTTCCCCCAGGGTAAGGAGGACATCACCGGCGTCATCTATGAGCCGTGGCACTATCGCTACGTGGGGGTAGAGGCCGCCCGGTACATCATGGACAACGATCTTTGTCTGGAGGAATATCTTTCCCAAGTGCAGCAGTGAATAGGCGCAGCGCACCGTGACCATAAGAAAAAAGAGAGCCGAATGGCTCTCTTTTTTTCTCTTCAGCTGTTCGCTCAGTTGTTCTCGCCTCGGTCAAAGGCTACCACCACGCGGCGGTTAGGCTCGGTGCCCACGGAATAGGTGGTCACACCCTTCACATCCTGCAGCGCGGCGTGGATCACATGGCGCTCATAGGCGTTCATGGCCTCCAGCGTAACGCTGCGGCGATACTTCTTCACCTTGGCGGCCACCTTCATGGCCAGACTTTCCAGACTGGCCTCCCGGCGGGCCCGGTAGTTCTCGGCGTCCACATGGACGCGGATGCGCTTTTCGCTGCCGCTGTTGACGGCGTAGTTGGTCAGCTGCTGGATGGCGTCCAGCGTTTCGCCGCGGCGGCCGATCAGCGCGCCCAGCTTCTGACCCTCCAGGATCACCTTATAGCGGCCCTTCTCCTCTTCATACACCTTCACGGCGGCGGGGCTTTCCATATGGGTCAGCAATCCGGTGAGAAAGGCGGTGATGCGCACGGCGTTATCGTCGCTGCACTCCGGCAGCGCCACAGCGGGGGCGGCAGGCTTTTCCACATGCGCCTCCTGCTTGGGGGGCTGGGAGGGCTTGGGCTGGCGGGGCTGCTGAGACTTCTGAGGCTTCTGAGAGGGCTTGGGCTGCGGCTTCGGCTCTTCCTTCTTTGCGGGCTTTTCAACGACCGCAGGCTTGACCGGTGCGATGATCTCCTCCACGGGCGCCTCGTCGGGGCCGTAGGTCACGCGGACGCGGGCAGGCTTGGCGCCCATGCCCAGAAAGCCGCTCTTGGCCCGCTCCAGGATCTCCACGGACACATCATCCCGCTCCATGCCCAGCTGGGCAAGGGCGCTCTGGATGGCCTCCTCTTCGGTCTTGCCTGTTACATCGATATAACTCATAGACAAAACTCCTTATTCGTCATAGTGGTGCTCGTTATAGGCCCGGCCGCGGGCATAGGGCCGGTTGCCCACACGGCCTGCCTCGGTGGTGGAGGCACGCTTTTCCTTCGGCTCGTCAGGCTCCTGCTTTTTCTTCTTGCTGCCCTGCGGCTTTTTCGTCTCGTTGGCCTGCGCCATCTGGCGGTTGTAATTCTCCCGGGCAGCCTGCATCTTGGCGGCGCGCTTCTCCCGCTTTTCCCGCTCCTTCTCGGTCTCCTCGGCCTCCAGCTTATTGTTGAAGTACTTGTTGAGCACGACCTCCTGAATGGCGGAGAACGCGGCGTTGGCGATCCAGTACACGCACAGGGCGGCGGGGAACATAAAGCCCATCCACACCGTCATCAGCGGGAACATGTACATCATCATCTTGCTCTGGCCGTTCATGGTGTTGGAGCTGGCCTTCATAGAGGCCATGCTCATCAGCAGCTGCAAGGCGGCGGCGATGAACGGCATGATCAGCAAGCCCCATACGGCCCAGCCGCCGCCGGGGAACTGACCCATCACCTGAGAGGGCTGGCTGGCCAGATCCACACCCAGGAAGGAGTAGTCCAGATCGATCAGACCTTCAAACTTACCGGCAAAATCGGCCCAGTGGTCGTGAATAAAGTCGGTCAGGTAGATCTGCTCATAGGCATTGTTGGCAGCAGGTGCGGTATAGCCCAGAGAGGTTGCCAGCGCGGTGATCTCGCCGATCACCTCGTTGGACAGGTTCATGAAGAACCGCAGCGGGGTACGAATGATATAGTACAGGGCGATCAGGATGGGGAAAGGCAGGAAGGACCACAGGCAGCCGGACATGGGGTTTACGC
>CAKTGD010000128.1 GCA_934561335.1 uncultured Oscillospiraceae bacterium | reverse complement strand
ACCAGATCCTCGCTGGACTGGTGGAGGTGGGTAAAGCGGTTGATTTTGTGGCCGGTCAGGCTGGAGGTGGCGGTCATGAGCTCCTCGTACTGGGGATCCTGTGCCAGCGCGTAGGTCATGGCCACGCAGTTGATAGAGGGCCGGATCATGGGGTGATCCACCCAGTTGTCGATCTTTTCGCCGAACATGTACACGCGGGTGTTCAGCTTTCGCAGGGAATCGATGTACTCTTTCGCGGTCATCAATGCCATTCTTGTTCCTCCTTTAATTTATCGCATAGCTATTGTTATATCGCCATTAGCCGCCCGCTCCTGATGAACGTATATTTCGGCAGCGCAAGTGACGATGGCTTTTTCTTTTTGCTCTGAAGTGATATATGCATGAATCTCAAGGGTGTCTCCCGGCAGGATCTTTTTTCGGAACCTCACGCTGTCAACGCCTAACAGCAGCGGCGTTTTTCTGGCGTAGCGCGGTGTTGTCATCAGAAGAACATCCACCGCCTGCGCCATACATTCTATAGAGTATACGCCCGGCAGTATTGGTTCTTCCGGGAAGTGGCCACGAAAGATATCCATCTCAGGATCTGCAAAAAAGACTGCGCGGATATCCTCGCCGGGCCTCAGGTCTTCTACCGATGTCACCAGAAGCATTGGTTCACGGTGCGGCAAGATCGTTTTGATCTCATCTCGATTCAGCTTCATAAGGCAATTCACCTGTTCTGAAAGGCAGCTGTACGCTTTTCCAGGAACGCGCCCATGCCCTCCTTCTGGTCGGCGGTGGCAAAGCACATGGCAAACAGCTCGTTCTCTACGGCGATGCCGCCGTCAATGTCCATCTGCATGCCCCGGTCGATGCAGGCCTTGGCGTATTTCACGGCGATAGGGGCATTCTTGGTGAAGGACTTGGCCATCTCCAGTGCGCCGTCCATGAGGGCTTCGGGGGCGTAGACGGCGTTGACAAGACCGATCTCCTTGGCCTCATCGGCCTTGATCATCTTGCCGGAAAAGATCAGCTCCTTGGCCTTGGCGATGCCCACGCGGCGGGGCAGACGCTGGGTGCCGGAGAAACCGGGTGTGATGCCCAGGCCCACCTCGGGCTGGCCGAACTTGGCCTTCTCAGAGGCCAGAATGATATCGCAGCTCAGCGCCAGCTCACAGCCGCCGCCCAATGCAAAGCCGTTCACCGCGGCGATGGTGGGGAACTCCAGCTTTTCGATGCGGCGCATAAGTGCGCTGCCCCGCTGGCCCCAGCGGCGGCCGCCGTCCAGATCCAGTGGGTGCTGCTCGCCGATATCGGCGCCGGCCACGAAGGATCGGCCCGCGCCGGTGAGGATCATGCAGCGGATGTCGCGGTCGTTCTCCAGCACCGTCACCACCTGCTCCAGCTCCGTGATGACGGTGCTGTTCAGGGCGTTCAGGGCCTCAGGCCGGTCAATGGTCACGATGGCGATATTATCCTGCTTTTCATAGTGAATCGTTTGATACATGTGGATCGTCTCCTTGCGGCAATAAATGTAGTGTAGAGCAGAAGGGGAACCGCCCGTTTAGAGCGATTCCCCTTCTCTGATCGCTCAGTATACAGAATAAGGCTTTAGTTGTCTGCTGCCATCTTCTTATACTTGGCGTAGCGTGCCTTCACGTCGGCAATCTCTTTGGCATAGAGCGCGTCCGCCTTCTCCGGGAAATTGTTCTTCAGCGAGGCAAAACGATTTTCTCCCATCAGGAAGTCCATCAGCTTGTCGGTGTCAGGCTCGGGGGAATCCAGCTGGAAGGGATTCTTGCCCTCGGCGATTCGGCGAGGATCATAGCGGTACAGGTGCCAGTAGCCGCACTCCACCGCTTTCTTCATCTCCTCCTGTGAGCAGCCCATGCCAGCCTTGATATGCTGCTCCAGACACGGGCAGTAGCAGATCACGATGGAGGGACCGTCGTAGGCCTCCGCCTCGCGGAGCGCCCGCAGCGTCTGGGCTTGATCTGCACCCATAGCCACCTGTGCCACATACACATAGCCATACTGCATCAGGATGCCGCCCAGATCCTTCTTGGCCACCTGTTTGCCGCCGGCGGCGAACTTTGCCGTGGCACTGGTAGGCGTTGCCTTGGACGCCTGTCCGCCGGTGTTGGAGTATACCTCGGTATCCAGCACCATCAGATTCACGTTGCGGTTCTGCGCCATCACATGGTCGATGCCGCCGAAGCCGATGTCATAGGCCCAGCCGTCGCCGCCAATCGCCCAGACAGACTTGCGCGCCAAATACGCACGGTTTTCCAAAATGTACGCGGTGTCGTCGTTCTGGGGCGCCGCCTCCATAGCGGAGAGCAACGCATCAGTCACGGCGCGTGACTTTCCGCTGTCGTTCCAATCCTTCAGATAGGCGGCGATAGCCTCTGCCGCCACGCCCTGTGTTTGCAGCTTCTCCAGATGCACCATCAGTTCCTTTCGGATGATATCCTGTGCGTGGAAGAATCCGTAGGCAAACTCGGCGTTGTCCTCGAACAGGGAGTGCTCCCATGCGGGGCCATGTCCGCGGCAGTCCTTGCAGTAGGGCAAGATTGGCGCACCGCCGCTGATGGCGGAGGAGCAGCCGGCGGCGTTGCCGGCGTACATGTGGTCGCCGAACAGCTGGCTCAGGAGCTTGATGTACGTCGTCTCCGCGCAGCCGGCACAGGCGGCAGAGAACTGGAAGTAGGGCTTGGCAAACTGGACGCTCTTCACGGACTTGTCGCTGATAACGTCAGGCTTCAAATACTTCTCGTCCATCGCCACCTGATCGAACAAGGGCTGTTCTGCCTTCATATCCTCAAAGGGCACCATGGTCAGGGCACCATCGGCAGGGCACGCCGTCAGGCACACGCCGCAGCCCAGACAGTCGTAGGGAGATACCTGCATCCGGAAGTGATACGCCGGTGCATCCTTGCCCAGACCCTTGGCAGGTGCGGTGATAAACTCGGCGGGAATCTGCGCTTTCTCCTCCTCGGTCAGCAGCACCGGGCGGATGGCGGCGTGGGGACAACTCATGGCGCAGCGATTGCACTGGACACACGTCGCCGGGTTCCACTGGGGAACGGTGGTTGCGACACCGCGCTTGGAGAAAGCGGATGTGCCGTTCTCCCATGTGCCGTCCAGCACGCCGTGTTTCTGGAACACGGATACAGGCAGCTTATCACCCTGCTGACAATCCATGGGGAGGACGATGTCCTTAACAAAGGGTGTCGCGCTGATCCGGGCAGCGGGCGCATCCTGCGCGGCTGCCCATGCCGCGGGGATCTCCACCTTCACAGCGGCGGTAACACCCACATCCACGGCCTTGTCGTTCAGATCCACGATCCTCTGTCCCGCCTTCTTGAAATAGGTGGCGTAGTTGTTTTTCTTCATATCCGCCACGGCAACATCCATGGGGATGACCTTGGTCAGCGCAAAGAACGCTGCCTGCAAAATATTGTTGGTATGCTTACCCAGACCCACCTCCGCCGCCAGCTTCGCGGCATCAATGATATAGAAGTTGGCGTGTTTGGCGGCCAGATCGCGCTTCATCTTGGCAGGAAGCCGCGTCTCCAGCTCCTCCACCGACCACGGACAGTTCAGCAGGAACGTGCCGCCATCCTTCAAGTCCTCAGTCAGGTCATACTTCTTGACGTATGTAGGTGCGTGGCAGGCCACGAAATCGGCAGCGGACACCAGATACGTGCTGCGGATAGGCGTATCGCCGAAGCGCAGATGGCTCTGGGTCAGGCCGCCGGACTTCATGGTGTCATAGGAGAAGTATGCCTGCGCGTATTTGTCGGCCACCAAGCCGATGGTGCTGATGGCATTCTTGTTGGCGCCCACCGTGCCGTCACCGCCCAGACCCCAGATCTTGCAGGAGATCTCGCCGGGATGCGGGAACTCTACATTCTCATAATTCAGAGAGGTATGGGTCACATCATCGTTGATACCGATGGTGAAGCTGTTCTTGGGCGTTTCCTGCCGCAGATTGTCATACACGGCAATCAGCTGGCCGGGGGTGGTGTCCTTAGAGCTAAGGCCATAGCGCCCGCCCACCACGCGGATGTCACCGCGCCCGGCCTGATTCAGCGCCGTGACCACGTCCAGATACACCGGCTCGCCTACAGAACCGGTCTCCTTGCTGCGGTCCAGCACGGCGATGCGCTTGCAGGTGGCGGGAATGGCAGCAGAGAAGTCAGGCACGGAGAAGGGACGGTACAGATGGATCTGTACCATGCCCACCTTACCGCCATGGGCATTGAGATAGTCCACCGTCTCGCGCAGTGCCTCAGTGACGGAGCACATGGCCACGACTACCTCCTCGGCATCGGGTGCGCCGCAGTAGTTAAACAGCTTATAATCCCGGCCCGTCAGCTTGTTGATCTCGTCCATGTAGTGCTGCACCGTTCCGGGCACGATGGCGGACTTGACGTTGGCACCCTCCTTGCAC
>CAKTGD010000127.1 GCA_934561335.1 uncultured Oscillospiraceae bacterium | reverse complement strand
CACTTGGGGTAGCCGCTCTGGGGCGCTGCCTTGGCCGCGGCGATGGCCCGGGGGTCCTTCTCCGGCTTGGAGAGGTTGATGGTGATATCCAGTTCGCCGTAGGCGGTGGCGGCCTTCCACTTCACATCCCGGGCAATGCGGTAGCGCCGGATATAGTCGGTATCCTGGCTGAATCGGTACAGCCAGTCCGTAGCCTCCTTGGGAGACGCCTGATACCGCCGGAAAAATTCCTGTATGACCTGCGAAGGCCGGGGCGTTAAGCGCCCCATCAGCTCTGTGTCGAACAGGTCGCGGCTGGTGGTGTCGTCTTGGATCAGCCCCCGCGCCGCCGCATCGTCCAGCAGTTCCTTCAATATAGCCTCCAGCGGCCGCTCCTGCACCTCCTGCGGTTCCTCCCATGCGTCCATTCCCATGGCATGCAGCAGGGCGTTGGCCGCCCATGTGCGGTCGCATTCCTCTAT
This sequence comes from uncultured Oscillospiraceae bacterium, assembly GCA_934561335.1. The sequence continues at coordinate 4,027 of CAKTGD010000127.1, read as the reverse complement.
AAGACCCGTGCGGACTGCATAGCCCACCAGATCCTTGATGGCTTGGTCGATCATGCTCCGTTCTCCTTATCCCAGTTTGATGCCGCCTACAGGGCGGATGTTCACCACATGGCAGTGTCCTGCCCCCAGCAGCGCCTCCGTCTCCTTTTTAAAGCGCGCCAGCATATCCAGCGGCACAAAGGCCTGCGCCGTACCGCCAAAGCCGCCGCCGTGAACACGGACGGCGCCGCGCCCGGACAGAATGCGCTCACAAAGCGCGATGGTCACCATCAGCTCCTGCGCCGTGGTGCTGCCGGTGGGGATAATATTCTGCAAATACATGGCCGAGGAACGCCCGGACTCCCGTACCAATGCCAGGAAGCCCTCAAAGTCACCCTGCTCCAGCGCCTCTTTTTCCGCCTTGGCGCGGCGGTTCTCGGCATAAACGTGGAAGGCACGGTTCACGGCGCGGTCGCCCGCCGCCGCTCTGACTTCTGGCAGCCGGGCCAAGAAGTCCTCCTCGGGCACCTCACGCAGCACATCCTTGCCGAACACACGGCACACCGCGCTCAGCTCGTCGGTAATGGATCGATACTCATCGGTCAACCCCTCATGGCCCGCGCCGGAGTCCAGAATACACAGGGCATAGCCGTAGGAATGAAGGTCGATATCCAGCTGCTCCACTACCGGGCTGGCGGTCTGTGCAAAATCAATAAACACCACGCCGCCTACAGAGGAGGCCAGCTGATCCATCAGGCCGCAGGGCTTTCCGAAGAACACGTTTTCCGCATACTGGCCGATCTGGGCAATCTCAACCGGTGTGCAGTGTCCCTCCCAGAAAAGCTCATTGAGGATCGTTCCCACCAGCACCTCAAAGGCTGCCGATGAGCTGAGGCCGCTTCCCTTTGGGACAGTGGATGTCATATATACATCCAGTCCTCTGCCCCGCAGGTCACAGCCCATGGCGCTCATGCGGGAGGCCATCCCCCGGATCAGTGCAGCCGAGGTATTGACCTCTTCCATCTTCGGTTCCAGCTCATGAAGCGCTACCTCTGTCATGGGATATCCTTGAGACAATACGCGGATAACACCGCTCTCATTGGGTGCGGCAGCCGCCAAAATCTCCAGATCAACGGCGGCGGCCACCACACAGCCGTGCTGATGGTCCGTGTGGTTTCCTCCGATTTCCGTGCGGCCCGGCGCGCTGAACAGCGCCTGCGCCGGACGGTCAAAGGTTCGCCGGAACCCCTCTATGACTTCGGCACAGCGAGCGGCCACACATGCCTTATCCTCCGCCGGATAGATGTGCGCGGCCTTCTCTTCAAATGCCGCCTGATGCAGATATGCTTCCAACTTTGAAGGTATCATCATCTTGTTTCTCCTTGTATTTCCTTTTCCATGGGGATCAGTGCCCCGAATTATGAAGAACCGTTCCTCCGCCTGCCGTTCTTATGCGGAAGGATCACCCAATGTCTCTAGGGTTACGGCCTTATATTGCAGCCATACATAGCGCCCGTCTGTAAGCGCCATCTGCTGTGCCGGATCGGTGCCCGATGACAATGAGAGAATCAAATCCATGATCCCCTCCGCCAATCCGACAGCATCGTTGCGAACCGTTCCTTTCAGCGTGCCGTCCCGCAAAGCCTCCAGCGCCGGAGGCGTGGCGTCCACACCCACGATAAAGGGCATGGTATCTTTGTCCAGACCGGCCTCTGCGCAGGCGTCGATAGCGCCCAGCGCCATGTCGTCGTTGTTGGCAAAGACCACCTCAATGTTCTCTCCAAACTCTCGCAGCCATTGGCTCATCCGGATACCGGCCAGTCCCCGCTGCCAGTTGGCCGCGTCGCTGGCCAGTTTTTCCGTGGGAACGCCTGCCTTTGTCAGGGTGGAGATGCAATACTCCGTCCGAAGCAGGGCATCCTGATGCCCCGGCTCTCCCTCCAGCATCACATACTGTATTACGCCGTCTCCGTTTCGGTCCAGCGTATCCTGCTGGGTCTGCCATGCATCCAGCACCAGCTGACCCTGCAAAATACCGGCGTCTCCCGCAGGCAGTCCCACATAATAGGCGTGCTCCCAGCGGCGCAGATCCTCCTCCACCGGCTCGCGGTTGAAGAAAATCACCGGTACGCCTGCCGCCTGCGCCTTATCGATGATCACGGCTGCCGCCGTGCGATCCACGATGTTGACGCAGAGCACATCATATCCCCGCTCCAAAAAGCGATCCACCTGCTCGTTCTGGGTGGTTTGGCTCTCTTTTCCATCGGTGATATACAGATTGATCTTCACATTCTGCGCCTGCTCCTCTTCCAGAGCCGCACGCTGTAATTCTCTGGCCACCGTCTCGATAAAGGTGTCCTCCTGCTGGTACAGCGCCACACCGATCCGAAGCGTCGGCACAGATCCCGCATCCCCGCGGCAGGCAGACAGTGTCAGCAGCAGCGACAGCGCAGCAATCAGACAACCAATCCTTTTCATACCGTCTCCTCTCTCATCTCATGTCACAGGGAACAGCAGTTTTTGGTTCTCGCTATCATACATCGTCTCCTGTCGGACAACCGAAAACGCCACGGCAGGCACATCCGTCCAACTTTCATGCCTTGCCAGTGCCGCCGCAGCTTCCACCGCCAGATACCCGGCAGAGAACACGTTCACCGCGGTGATGGCCGTCACACGTCCTTTTTCCAGCGCAGCGGCAATGCCGGCAGTGGAGCCGCAGCCGTAGAGCAGCGGGAAATGCGCCTCGCTTCGGGCCAGCTCCGCCATATCCTCCAGCGCCGCGGCTTCAAAGGCGATCACTGCGCCCGGCCGCTCGATCTGCAAAATAACCGCGAAAGAAGGGCCGTCGGGGGTCCACTGGTAAATGCGCACCTGTCGCCCCTCTCTTTCCAGAACTGCTTTAGCCGCCTCCATCCGCTCGTGTATCCCGTTGTCTCCGGGCAGGCTGTCCAGCAGCAGCACCGTGCCGCCCTCGGGCACGCCGTGGAGCGCCGCTGTACCCAGCGCCTCGCCCAGCGCCTGATGATCCATAGCCACGGAGGCCGCGGCCCCCCATGCGGTCATGTCCGTCTCCACGGTGACCAGCGTCATCTTGTCTGCGGCAGCGGATACCGCATCGCCCAGCACATCCCGATCCGCCGGGATCAGCACCACGGCGGGCACATCTCCCGCCGCCTCCCGCTCCAGCAGCTGCACCTGCTCTGAGGCACTGTTGTCCGTAGTGGGCGTCAAAAAGCGCAGCTCCACGTTCAGATCCTCCGCCGCCTGCTCCATGCCCTTTCGCATAGTGGAAAAGGCGCCGTCGGCATCTCGCAGAATAACGGACATCTCCAGCAGTGCCGGCTGATGATGTTTCTCCCCAGGGGCAAAGGCCAACAGCCAAAAGAGGCAGCTCAGGCCGATCAGGGGAAGCACCAGCTGCAATAGTACCTTTCGAATCACAGCTCTTCCTCCTTTCGATACCGCCGTGCGTCCTCTTCTTCCAGCGCGGGCAGGCAGATGCGCACCACCGTGCCGTCATCCGGCTCGCTGAGAATCGTCAAGCCGTAGGGCTTTCCAAAGGTAAGGCGGATGCGCTGGTGGACATTGCGCAAGCCGATGCCCGAGCCCTTCGTCTTGGGAGCGGCCCCGCTGCCGGGCTTCAAAAGCTGCTCCACGACCTCCTCCGGCATACCCGGCCCATTATCGGCCACCTCGATAATAACATCGCTCTGCTCGCGGAAAGCCCGGATATGGATCTCACCATCGCCATCGGCATACTCCATGCCGTGGTAAATGGCGTTTTCCAGAATAGGCTGGACAATCAGCTTGATGGTGTACAGCTTTTCGACGCCCGGCTCCACGGTAATATCGGCGGAGAACTTGTTTTTATAGCGCATCATCTGAATGGTCAGATAGTTGCGGGCATGTTCAATCTCGTCCCCGATGGGGATGATGTTGCTGCCCTTGCTGAGGGATATCCGGAAAAACCGAGCCAGCGCCGTCAGCATGACCACCGCCTCCTGCGTCCGGCCGTTCTCCGTCATCCACACCACGCTGTCCAGCGTGT
>CAKTGD010000126.1 GCA_934561335.1 uncultured Oscillospiraceae bacterium | reverse complement strand
ATGGTTACACGGCTGAGCGCTGATTTCACCGCGCTGTCTGGGTTGCAGATCGGCACAAAAAAACGAAAAAAATGACCGCAGCGGCCAATGTACCGACTGCCTTGCGGAAGAAAACATGGTTTTTTCGGCTGAAGGGCTGGAAATGACAGGCAAGATAGCGTATAATAAAACAACTATACCATCGAGACGATGAGGTGTGACATTATGGAAGAAATGCGCAGCTTTGGCTATATTTGTCCCAAATGCGGCAAGGCAGTGCTGGGCAGCAGGAGCGTCTTTGCTTTACAGGCGGCGGCTGTTCGGATTGCCTGCGAATGCGGCGAAAGCGAACTGGAGATACAGACGGACGGCACAAAATTCCGCCTGTGGGTACCTTGCGGCCTATGCGGCGGCGAGCACCATGCGGAGGTAGATGCCGGGGCGGTTCTGACAGGGCGCGGCATAGGTCTTGCCTGTCCGGAAACCAGACAGCTGTGCTGCTATGCCGGCGAGGAGAAGCAGGTGCGCAGCGCCATGGAAGAGCTGGCGATCCGGGCGGAAAAGGAAAAATGCGAGGAAAAGGAAGCCTTTACCGACAACGTCATTATGTACGAAGTGCTCTCGGAGCTGAAAGATATTGCCTCGCGGGGCGGAATTCGGTGCACCTGCGGCAGCACGGAGTACGGTATTGAGGTACATCGTGACGCTGTGGATCTGATTTGCCGCCGCTGCGGCGGCAAGCTGCGGCTCAGCGCCGGAACGGATGAGGATCTTGACCGTTTGTGCTGCCAGATGACATTGACAATTCGGAGTACCCAATGAGTACAGCGCTTTGCTTTGCCCTGTTTCTGCTGGCCATGGCGGCGTGTCTGCTGTTGGGGTACTCATCTTTTTGGCCGTTGCTGCTGGGGCTGGCGCTGTTCGGCCTGCTGGGCTACCGGCAGGGCCACACGCCGCAGACGATGTGGCGTGCGGCATGGCGAGAAGGATGCAAGATCCTGCTGGTGCTGCGTATCTTCGTGATTATCGGGGCAATCACGGCACTGTGGCGCAGTGCGGGAACCATTGTTTATCTTATTTATTACGGTATACAGGCTATATCTCCCCATGTTTTTATTCTGGTGGTGTTTTTGTTGACGGCGCTGCTCGCGTACGCGCTGGGCACTTCCTTCGGCGTGGTGGGAACTGCCGGTATTGTGCTGATGGCGCTGGCCCGATCCGGCGGCGTAAGCGAAGCGGTGACGGCGGGGGCGGTACTGTCCGGCGCCTATTTTGGCGACCGCTGCTCTCCTGCATCATCCTCCGCGTCACTGGTGGCGGCGGTGACGCAGACGCGGCTTTATGATAATTTGCGCAATATGCTGTGTACCGGCCTGCTGCCTACCGTGGCCACGGCTGCCGTTTATGCATTGCTGTCTGCCCGCCATCCCATTGCCGCCGTCAGCGAGAGCCTGCTGCAAGCCCTGCGGGAAAGCGCGGTAATCTCACCGTGGGCACTTGTCCCTGCGGTGATCATGCTGGCGCTGCCGCTGCTGAAGGTGCCGGTGCTGCTCAGTATTGGTCTGAGCGTGGCGGCGGCAGGTCTGGTCAGCGTATTTGTGCAGGAGATGAGCCTGTGGGAAATGCTAAAAACGGCTGTAATGGGCTATTACCCGGCCACGGGCGGTATGCGGGAAATCCTCTCCGGCGGCGGTATTCTTTCCATGCTGAAGCCGTCGATGCAGGTATTTGTTACGAGCATGTTCGCAGGACTGCTGGATGACATCGGTGCGCTGCGCGATGCTGTGCGCTTTGTGGAACGCATTGCCCGCCGATGCGGACGTTTTGCCGCCTCAGTGGTGGTCAGCTTGGGTACCGGCATGATCTTTTGCAACCAGTCGGTGGTCATCGTGATGGGCAACCAGCTGCTGCACCACACCTACGATGATCCCGGCGAGCAGGCGGTGGATATGGAAAACAGCGGCGTGGTGCTCTCGCCGCTGATCCCGTGGAATATTGCGTGTAGCATTCCGCTGGCCGTTCTGGGCGCCGACGAAAGTGCGCTGCCGTATGCCGTTTTGCTGTATATGATTCCGCTGATTTACGGTGTAACAAAGCGCTGGACGTATCCTGCCGGAAAACCGGCGGTTAGGAGTGAGAAAGAATGATATCTTTACTGGCGAAATGGCTGATTCCAAACTGTGACAAGGTGGAAAACAGCGAGGTACGCCGGGCTTGGGGCGCCTTGTGCGGCTTTGTGGGGATCGGGTTGAACCTGCTGCTGTTCGCCGGGAAGCTGGCGGCCGGCACGCTCAGCGGCTCCATTGCCGTGACGGCGGACGCTTTCAATAACCTTTCGGACGCAGGCTCCTCTGTGGTGACGCTGCTGGGATTCCGCCTGGCGGGGAGAAAGCCGGATGCCGACCATCCGTTCGGCCACGGGCGTATGGAGTATATTTCCGGCCTTGTGGTGGCGGGACTGATCCTGCTGATGGGCGCGGAACTGGCAAAATCTTCCTTTGAAAAAATCCTCCATCCGGAGGCGGTGTCCTTTTCCTGGCTGGCAGCGGCGATCCTGTTGGTTTCCATCGGTGTGAAGGTGTACATGTATCTCTACAATAAAGCGGTGGGGAAAAAGATCCGGTCCGCCGCTATGTCCGCCACTGCGACGGACAGTCTCAGCGATACAGTGGCCACTGCGGCTGTGCTGGCTGCCATGCTGATTGGCCGGCTGACCAACGTGCAGCCGGATGGCTGGGTGGGATTGCTGGTGGCGCTGTTTATTCTCTGGTCGGCCGTGCAGGCCGCCCGTGATACCGTCAGTCCTCTGCTGGGCCAGTCGCCCGATCCGATGCTGGTCAAGGAGATCGAGGCGCTGGTAATGGCGCATGACACGGTGGTGGGCGTCCATGATCTGGTGGTTCACGATTACGGTCCGGGCCGGCGGATTATTTCCCTGCATGCCGAAGTGCCGGCCGACGGACAGGTGCTGGCGCTGCACGATGTGATCGATAACATTGAAGCAGAGCTTTCGCGCAAACTCCACTGCGAGGCGGTGATTCATATGGATCCCGTGGTTGTGGGTGATCCGAAGGTAAACGCGCTGCACGAAAAGGTTGCGGAGCTGGTTCGTACCATCGATCCGCGCATTACCATCCATGATTTCCGCATTGTGCCCGGCACCACCCATACAAACCTGATATTTGATGCGGTGATACCCTTTGACGAGCGCCTGACCCGGCCTCAGGTGGCCGCGCAGATCTGCCAGTTGGTGCAGGAGCTGGACGGCCACTACCGGGCGGTGGTGAAAATAGAAAATTCCTATGTCAACGAGTGAAAGGAGCAAGAGATGGACGATCAGATCCGTAAATTGAAGGAACTGGTGGATAGCAGCGACAACATTGTGTTTTTTGGCGGTGCGGGCGTCTCCACGGAGAGCGGAATCCCGGATTTCCGCAGTGTAGACGGTCTATATCACCAGAAGTATCGCTATCCGCCGGAAACCATACTGAGCCACACCTTTTATATGACGCACAAGGCGGAGTTTTATGACTTTTACCGCACCAAAATGCTTGCCCCGGACGCTCAGCCCAACGCCGCCCACCGCAAGCTGGCCCAGTGGGAATCTGAGGGCAAGCTGAAGGCGGTTATCACCCAGAATATTGACGGGCTCCATCAAAAGGCGGGCAGCCGTGAGGTGCTGGAGCTGCACGGAAGCGTCCTGCGGAATTATTGTGAGAGGTGCGGGAAATTCTATGGATTGGACGCCATCCTCTCCAGCACCGGTGTGCCCAAATGTACCTGCGGCGGCGATATCAAGCCGGATGTGGTGCTGTATGAAGAGGGGCTGGATGAGCGGGTGATGCAAAAAGCGCTGGACTATATCAGCCGCGCCGATATGCTGATAATCGGCGGCACATCGCTGGTGGTTTATCCGGCGGCCGGCCTGGTTCGCTACTATCGCGGGCATAAGCTGGTCGTTATCAACAAGGGTGTTATTGAGGCGGATCTGGGCGCGGATCTGGTGATCAACGGCCCCATCGGGCAGGTGCTTGCACAGGTATAGCAGACGCGCTGCCGGAGCTGCCGAAGAGAACTTAGACCTTTACACCGGGGAGCAGGCAGCGTATAATCAAATGTTGAATTGTGTAAAAGGAGCCGGTACATGAAGGTCAACCAGATCAAAGCGGGTGCAATACTGTCCTATCTGTCCATGGGACTGAGCACCATTATTTCACTTGTTTATACCCCCATTATGCTGCAGCGGCTGGGCGAGAGTGAGTTTGGCGTATATCAGGCGGTGCTGCCCATCATCTCCTATCTGAATCTGCTGAGCTTCGGTCTGGGCAGCGCCTATGTGCGGTATTTCTCCCGCTACCGGGAGGCCGGAGACAAGCGGGGCTGCGCCAAGCTTAACGGCATGTTTCTGATCACCTATCTCTTTTTAGGAGCGCTGGTGCTGGTCATCGGCTTTGGCCTGTCCTATTGCGATGTTATCTTCGGAAAAAAGCTGACGGCAGAGGAGATCGTACTGGCCGAGCGGCTGCTGCGGATCATGTCGGTGAACGCGG
>CAKTGD010000125.1 GCA_934561335.1 uncultured Oscillospiraceae bacterium | reverse complement strand
GGTCGATTCTGGTCTGTGTCTCGGGAGAGCAGGCCAGCGACGCATCGCCGCCCAGATACTGGTTGGTCACCGTTTCCAGCGCCACCATGCCGAACTCATCGCTCATGCCGTAGCGGGTCAGCATGGCGCGGGCCAGCTTGGTGGCCTGCTCAATATCGTTGGAAGCGCCGGTGGTAATCGAGCCGAACACCACCTCCTCGGCGGCACGGCCGCCGGTGAGGGTGGCGATCTTGTTCTCCAGCTCCTCTTTGTTCATCAGGTAGTGGTTCCCCTCCTCCACCTGCATGGTGTAGCCCAGCGCGCCGGAGGTACGGGGAATAATGGTGATCTTCTGCACCGGTGCGGAATTGGTCTGCCGTGCCGCCACCAGCGCGTGGCCGATCTCATGGTAGGATACGATCCACTTCTCATGGTCGGTAAGAATGGCATTCTTCTTCTGATACCCGGCAATCACCGTTTCGATGCTCTCCTCCAGATCCGCCTGCGCTACCAGCGTGCGTCCATCCCGGACGGCTCGCAGTGCCGCTTCGTTGACGATGTTGGCCAGCTCAGCACCGGAGGCGCCGGAGGCCATGCGGGCAATCACGCCAAAATCCACATCCTCCGCCAGCTTGACCTTGTTGGCATGAACGCGGAGAATGGCCTCGCGGCCCTTTAGATCCGGCAGCTCCACCGGGATCCGGCGGTCAAACCGTCCCGGTCGGGTCAGTGCCGGGTCAAGGGATTCAGGGCGGTTGGTGGCCGCCAGAATGATCACGCCCGAGTTATCATCAAAGCCGTCCATCTCCGTCAGCAGCTGATTGAGCGTCTGCTCCCGCTCGTCGTTGCCGCCATACTGGCCGCCGCCGCTGCGCTTCTGGCCGATGGCGTCGATCTCATCGATAAACACGATGCAGGGTGCCTTCTCCTTGGCCTGACTGAACAGATCGCGCACCTTGCTGGCGCCCATGCCGACAAACATCTCCACAAACTCCGAGCCGGACATAGAGAAGAAGGGAACGTTGGATTCACCTGCCACCGCCTTGGCCAGCATGGTCTTGCCGGTACCCGGAGGGCCAACCAGCAGCACGCCCTTGGGCATATGGGCGCCGATATTCTGATATCTGGTGGGATCATGCAGATAGTTGACGATCTCCTGCAAGTTCTCCTTGGCCTCATCCTCGCCTGCCACATCGGCAAATTTGATGCCCTGCGTAGACTGAACATAGATCTTGGCGTTGGATTTCCCCATGCCGAACATCATGGAACCGGCGCCGCCGCCTGCCTTGTCCGTCAGCTTCTTGGCCATAAGCTGGCCGATCCCGATAAAGATCACCAGCGGCAGCACCCATCCCAGAATGCTGAATAGCAGCGAAGTCTGCTCGATCTCCTCGCCGGTGGTGGAAATGCCCGCCTCCAACAGGCGCTGCACCAGTCCGTCATCCGGCACCATGGCCGTCTTATAGATGGTCTTTTCGTCCGCGGAGGTAAACAGAATCCGGTTATTCTGCTGTTGGATCTCCACCTGACCGATCTCTTTTTTCTCCGTCATGGTGACGAAGGTATTATAGTCCACCTCTTTGATCTGATGCTCCGCCAGCCACGGCATAGCCAGCAGATTGAACAGAAACAGTATCACCAGAACCAGACCATAGTAGTAAATCAGCGGTTTTTTCGGGGTCTTTACCTCTTTCATTCCCGTTTCCCCCTTTCACATTGCCCGCGTCGGCCGCCAAAGGCCTCTCTGTCAGCCGACGGATACATTGTGGGAATTATACTGATTATCCTCACGCTTGTCAAGAACGCCGCCGGTAAACTTTCTGTGAAGCCGAAGGAATTGTTTGCAAAACCGGCTCAGGCCTGCTATACTGACAAATATTATGACAAAGGAGGCAAGCTCATGGACAGCATTGCAGATATTCTGAAGGTCTCGCTGGGCGGTTTCAGTCTGGGCCGCATTCTCTCCGCCGTTATAACGCTGCTGGTATGTCTGGCGGTAATCAAGCTGATCATGAAGCTGGTCCGGCGTCTGGCAGACCGGGCCCGCCGCGTCAATGACCGGCTGCAAAAGATCATTCTCACCTCCGTAAAAGCTGTTCTCTATGCGCTGACCGTCATTATCACCGCGGAAGCGTTAGGGGTAAACACCACCTCGCTGACAGCCATCATGTCGGTGCTGACGTTGGGCGTCACACTGGCGGCCGAGGATATTCTGGGCAACGTGGCCGGCGGACTGGTGATTCTCTCCTCCCGCCCCTTCGGCCTTGGCGATGTGATCGAGTCCGGCGGCATCACAGGCACGGTACGTGAGATCACCCTGAACCATACCAAGATCGAAACGGCGGACGGCCAGATCGTCATGCAGCCCAATAAGGAGCTGTCCTCCTCCCGGATCATCAACTATTCCACGCTGGGCCGCCGCCGGATCGCGCATAAGGTAAATGCATCCTATGACGCGCCTACCGAAGCGGTAAAAGCCGCCTGCATGGAGGCGGTGGCCGCCACCCCCGGCATATTGCCCGATCCCGCGCCCGAGGTTTATCTGACCGGTTATGGCGCCAGCTCAATCGAGTATGCCGTCCGCTGCTGGGCGACAAATGCAGATTACTGGAGCGCCTTCTATGCGCTGAACGAGAACCTGCGCACAGCCTTCGCCGCCCACGGCGTTGAGATGACCTATGACCACCTGAATGTCCATGTGGTGGAAAAGCTATAGCAAAAGCCGTCCTGCTTGGCAGGACGGCCTTTTCATCGGGATCATGCAGGCTGCTTTTGCAGCACATACTTGCGGTAGATGGCGCGGAAATAGAAATACTCCGCCACACCGGTAATGAACCAGGAGAAAATATACAGCAGATACAGCGACGGGATGGTGTGGAAATAGGCGAAGATGGTGTAGATCCAGACGACCCGGAACACGCAGGAGCCCATGATCACGATGACGGTGGGGATCACACTGCGGCCGATCCCGCGGGAGGCGGCAATGCTGGCATCCATCAGCGGCGATACAAAGAAGGAAAAGCTCATGATGCGCAGCCGCTGTATACCGGCGTTGATCACATCCGTCTCGTTGGCAAACAGCGACAGGAATTCCCGGCCGAACAGCGTCAGCAGTATGCCCACCAGTCCCCCCACCGCAGCGGCATAAAGCAAGCTAATACGGTAGCTTTTCAAAATGCGGTCATTGTTTCCCGCACCCCAGTTGCGGCTGACAAAGCTGGCGCAGGCGGTATAAAATGCCGCCATCATGTTGAACACCAGCGTGTCGGCGTTGGCGGCGGCAGAGTTGCCGGAGACCATCACCGCGTCAAAGGAGTTGACGCCCACCTGCACGAACAGGTTTGCCACGGCAAAGGTGGCGTTTTGCAGTCCCGAGGGAATTCCGATCATCAGCACCCGCCGGGATGCCTGCACATGGAAACGCAGCTTTTTGATATCCAGCCGGCATTCATCCGGCCGGCGCAGCAGATGCAGCAAAATCAGCAGTGCCGACAGCCATTGGGCGATGACGCTGGCCGTGGCCACGCCGTCTGCCGCCATGTGGCAGCGAATAACAAAGAACAGATTCAGCGCCACATTCACCACGCCTGCCAGCGACAGGTACAAAAGCGGCCGCTTGGTATCGCCGGTAGCGCTGAGCACGCCGCTGCCGAAGTTATATAGAGCCATGGCCGGCATGCCCCAGGCGTAGATCTGCAAATATAATGTTGCGCCGCCGATCAGCTCCGGCTTTGTTTTCAGTGCCGCCAGCATAGGATAGGCCAGCAAATTGCAGATCAGCAGCATAACCACGCCTGCCACGGCGCAGATCAGGAAGGATGAATGGATGGTATTTTCCACCTGCTCCCTGTTCCGCAGGCCAAGGCCCCGGGCAACCGCCACATTGACGCCGCTGCCGATACCGATCAGCAGTCCTGTAAAAAGCGAGACCAACAGCGTGGTAGAGCCCACCGCCCCCAGCGCCCGATAGTCGGCAAATTTTCCGGCAATCGCCACGTCGCTGAGGTTGAAAAGCACCTCCAGAATCTGCGTCAGCATCAGCGGCAGGCTGAAGAGCAGAATATTCTTCCACAGAGAACCTGTGGTCATTTCAATGGTATGCAGTTGCTTTTCCCGTGCCATGGCGATCCTCCTGCCTGTAATAAATTCTGTATACAATGGCCCAGTATAACATGGTAATTCTGACAAAACAACCCCCTTTTCCACCATATTTTCCCCAAAAGAAAGCAGGGGATATTGTGCAAAATGTTGCGCGGCTTGACCAAACGTGCGGTGCCGGGAAAAATCGTATATTTTGTGAACGAACATCATATGTTTTGTGAACTTTAGCACTCTCCTATTGACAGTGCTAAATCCTGCGCTATAATAAAGGTGATCTTTGAGGGAGGGCAAAAAAGCCCCCGTCCAAGATCAAATATGTATCCTATCTGTCATGGTAACAGAGTTTCGCCGACGGAAGGCCGTTTCCCTCTGCCGCGAAAATTGAATGGAGGTTATGACTTATGTTGCCTAGCATTTTTGGTGAAAATCTGTTTGATGATTTCTTTTCTGATCCCTTTGGCATGATGGTTCCTCAGGGCCGCGATCCGCTGTACGGCAAGCATGCCAAGAACCTGATGAAGACCGATGTC
>CAKTGD010000124.1 GCA_934561335.1 uncultured Oscillospiraceae bacterium | reverse complement strand
ACCTCCACCACGGAGCAGCGCTCGTGGGACTGCATGGTATCCCGCAGCTTGTCGATGCACTCCACCGCCGTGTTGGCCGCGGTATCAAAACCAATGGTATAGTCCGTACAGACGATATCATTATCAATGGTACCGGGGATTCCCACCACGGAAACGCCCCATTTGCTCAGCTCCTGCGCGCCGCGGAACGTTCCGTCGCCGCCAATGGCCACAATACCGTCCAAACCCAGCAGTTTGCAGGTGTTGGCTGCCTTTTCCTGTCCCTCACGGGTGCGGAATTCATCGCTGCGGGCCGTGTACAGAATGGTGCCGCCCCTGTTGATAATACGGCTGACGCTGGAACTGTTCATCTGCACAAAATCGCCGTTGATCAGGCCCTGCCAGCCGCGGCGGATGCCCACCACCTCGATATCACGGCTCAGTGCGCTGCGTACCACCGCACGGATTGCGGCGTTCATTCCCGGCGCATCACCGCCGGAGGTCAATACGCCGATGCGCTTCACCGCATTTTCTTTGACTGTGCTTTCCTTCATAGGCATACCTCGTTATTCTGAGTTTTATGTTTTCCTCAAAATTGTTCCAGTATACAGTATAGCATGTTTTTTCAGGCAAGACAACCGTTGAAATCGGTTCTATTGTGTGGTAAAATGACAAAAAATCTATCCTAAAAGGGGGAAAATATCCATGCATCCGCAGTTTGAGAGGCTGGCGCCGCAGTGGTTCAAGCGGGCCAATGTCTACACCGGCTCTATCGGCGATTTTCGTTATCGGTTTGCCGCAAACAAAGAGGAAAAAACGCTGTGCGCGGCGGTTTACAGCACCTATTGCTATGAAGCGGCGCGGGATGTGACCGAGGAGACCTTCCCCTGGGATGAGGCGGGCGTACAGCAGCTTCAAGCATGGGTACAGGCAAAATACGAGGCGTTTTGCGGTACATAAACTCCGGTTTTCAGTCCCCTTAACGCCCATTTTCGGTACAAATACAGGCCTCCTTTCGGCACAAAAAATGCACCCGGATCCGGGTGCATTTTTTGTATGCAGATGCATGGCCAATCGGTGCTTACATCGGCTGCAGGGTGCCGTCGATATGGACGGTCACCACCTGATACGGGATATCCTTGCCGCTTTTTTGCAGGGCGGTCTTTGCCGCCAGTGCCAGAGCGCCGCAGCAGGGCACCTCCATGCGCACAACGGTCAGGGAGCGGATATCGTTGCCGCTGATGATCTCCGCCAGCTTCTCGGCATAATCCGCGGCATCCAGCTTGGGACAGCCGATAAGGCATACCCGATCGGCAAGCAGGTGCCGGTGGAAGGCGGCATAGGCAAAAGCGGAGCAATCCGCCGCCACCAGCAGGGACGCGCCATCAAAATACGGGGCGGTCACCGGAGCCAGCCTGAGCTGAACGGGCCAGTTGCTCAGCCGGCTCTCCTCCTCATCAACAAGCCGCGGCGCGGCAGCGTCTTTCCGCCGCAGCTGACGCACAGCTGCACCGGGACAGCCGCCGGAGGGCGCCGCCGGGGCAGCTTTGGCCGCCTGTGCCGCCCTGACCGCCGCTGCATCATAGGCGGGCGCTTCCCTCTCTTCAAAGGTGATGGCGCCGGTATGGCAGGCCGGGAGGCAGTCTCCCAGACCATCACAGTAGTGCTCGTGCATCAACCGGGCTTTTCCGTTGACCAGTGCGATGGCTCCCTCGTGGCAGGCCGTGACACACGCGCCGCAGCCGTCGCACTTACTTGCATCGATGTGAATGATTTTGCGGATCATGGGCAAACCCTCCCTGTTTTTTCTGAAATCAGTATACGACGGCACTGCGCCCACCGTCTGTTGCATATGCCACATCGCCGCAGGTTTTTGCGGCAGGATTCGACAGGAACGGCCGCATTGTCCGAAATTAACCAATTTTACGGTTTTCTTAACAGGAAAATCGGTGCTTTTTCATATTTTTTATTGAAATGATACCCCGGCTATGCTAAAATTAAGAAATAGTTAAGATTTTCTTTTTCTTGTTGAATCGTACACACCGCCGAATACATCCCCTGTCTCTGTACAGCCGTATGCATTAGGCGGTTATCATCATGAAAAGACGGGAGTGGAGCGAAAGACCATGATTATGTTTCTGTTTTTGTTTACCCTGTGGCTGCTGCTCAACGGCAGGGTAACGCTGGAGATCTGTCTGTTCGGCGTGGTAATCGCCGGGGCTATATATGCCTTCAGCATCTATGTGCTGGACTTTCACCCCAGCCATGAAAAACGGCTTTTGAAGCGGATCGGAGGCTACTTCGCCTATGCGCTGGTGCTGCTTGGGGAGATTATCAAGGCCAATCTGGCGGTGATCCGGATCATTCTGATCCCGCCACACCGCTATCACCCCGCCATTGTGCGGGTCAAGGTACCGCTGAAGAAGAATATTTCCCGGGTAATGCTGAGTAACTCCATTACCCTGACGCCGGGCACCGTGACCATCGAGCAGAACGGCGACGATTTTCTGGTGCTGTGTCTGGACAAGAAGAACGCCGAGAGCATTCCCGGCTGGAAGCTGACAACGATGCTGCGGAAGATGGAGGGCGAGGAATGGAACTGACCGTTCAGCAATGCTATCACTATCTGTTCTGGGGTGTGCTGACCGTGCTGGCGCTGTGCGTGATCGCCGTGCTTGTCTACATCCTGCGCTCCCGGCTGACCGTGGACCGCATCATCGGCATCAACCTGATCGGCACGCTGGTGGTGATCATCATCTGTGCGCTGGGCTATGTGCTGGATGAGGAATATCTGGCGGATATCGCCGTGATCTATGTGGTCATGTCCTTTATCGCGGTGATGGTGCTGTGCAAAATCTATATCGGTCTTTACGACCGGCGGCGAAAGGAGAAAAAGCATGATCGGTGAATGGATCCGTTTTGGCCTGTGCGCCGTGTTCATGCTGGCAGGGCTGTTCATTGTGGTGGTGTCCCTCATCGGATTATACCGCTTTGACTTTGCCCTGAACCGTATCCACGCGGCGGCAATGTCCGACACGCTGAGCCTGCTGCTATTCACGGTGGGCATCCTGATTGCGGTGGGGTTCCACACCGTGGCATGGAAGCTGGTGCTGGTGGTGCTGCTGCAATGGCTGACCTCTCCCCTGAGCAGCCACATGCTGAGCATGTTTGAATACAGAGCCGACTTTAATCTGGAAAACCACGTTGACATGAGCGACGCGGAATATCACACGGAGGAGGCAGCAGAACAATGATCATGACCATTTTCCGCCTGATCCTGCTGGTGGGGCTGATCGTATGCGCGGCAGCCACGGCGCTGGTAAAAAAACCGATGCAGGCGGTTATCATCTATATGGCCTTCTCCGTCATCATGTCGGTGGTTTGGATCATGCTGGAATCGCCGGATCTGGCCATTACCGAGGCGGCGGTAGGCGCGGGCATCACCAGTCTGCTGCTGTTTCTGACGCTGCGGCGGCTGAACCTGATCGATCAGGATGAGGCACACCGCCGACATGAGGAAATCCTCAAGAAAAAGGCTCCCACGGCGGAGCAGAAGGAGGAGGCCGACCATGCCCAATGAAAAAAATCTCCTGCGGCGCTGGCTCAACGGTCAGGTAGACTGGTCGGCCATGCTGGAGGAGCAGCAGACCGAACCCCCAAAGACGGCGGCCGACGCCCCCTATGAGCCGCACTGGGACGCCGCCGACGCACGGCGAGCCGTGCGCCGCGGCCAGTGGGCCTATACAACGCTGGCGGTGGCGTCGTGTCTGCTGCTGGCACTGTTTCTGCTGCTGACGGTGGCCAATCTGCCGCCCTACGGCAGCGACAGCGCCCCCACCGTTAATGAGGTGGCGCAGCGCTATGTGGAAAAGGGTACGGAGGAGACCGGTGCGGTGAACACCGTGGCCGGCCTGATCCTGGACTACCGCGCTTTTGACACGCTGGGTGAATCCTTCGTGCTGTTTACCGCCATGTGCGCCGTGACCATGCTGATGAATGCCCCGGGCAGACGCCGGGTGCGCAAGCTGGATCAGGATATTGTGGACTACTATCAGGATCCCATCATCCGCACGGTATGCAAGATGGTGATCCCCATCATTCTGCTGTTCGGCATCTACATCCTGCTCAACGGCCACCTCTCCCCCGGCGGCGGCTTTTCCGGCGGCGCCATTATGGCATCGGCGCTGATTATCTACGCGCTGGTGTGGGGCGGTGAGCGGGCGGCCAAAGCCATTCCCGCCAAGACGGTGCGCATCATTGTGCTGTGCGCGCTGGGCTTCTACGCCTGCTCTAAAACCTATTCCTTCTTCACCGGCGCCAATCACCTGCCCTCCATCATCTCAACCGGTACGCCGGGAAGGATTCTGTCCGCAGGACTGATCCTGCCGCTGAATGTGGCGGTGGGCTTTGTGGTCTGCTGCACCATGTACAGCTTTTACATGTACTTCAGAAGGGGGGATGTGTAACATGAACGGCATGTTTTCCCACCTGATCGAGAACTATCAGGCCTGCGTGGCGGTGGTGCTGTTTGCCATCGGCATGTGTATGCTGCTATTTGACAAGAACCTGCTGAAAAAGGTCATCGGTCTGGACATCATGGACAGCGGCACCTTCCTGCTGCTGGCCGACCGGGGCTATA
>CAKTGD010000123.1 GCA_934561335.1 uncultured Oscillospiraceae bacterium | reverse complement strand
CACGGCAACGTGGTGGAGGGCGTCATGAGCCAGACCGATATGGACGCCATGATGTATAAGATCGAGGGCGAGGATCTCTATCTGATCGGCACCAGCGAGCACTCCATGATCGGCAAGTTCATTGACCAGATCATCCCCGAGAGCAAGCTGCCCCAGACACTGACCTCCTACTCCCCCTGCTTCCGCAAGGAGAAGGGCGCCCACGGCATCGAGGAGCGCGGCGTTTACCGTATCCACCAGTTCGAGAAGCAGGAGATGATCGTGGTGTGCAAGCCCGAGGACTCCAAGGCCTGGTACGAGAAGATGTGGCGCTACAGCGTGGAGCTGTTCCGCACGCTGGATATCCCGGTGCGGCAGCTGGAATGCTGCTCCGGCGATCTGGCTGACCTGAAGTGCAAGTCCTGCGACATCGAGGCATGGTCTCCCCGGCAGCAGAAGTATTTCGAGGTATGCTCCTGCTCCAATCTGGGCGACGCGCAGGCCCGCCGCCTGAAGATCCGCTATAAGGACGCCGAGGGCAAGATGCAGCTGTGCCACACGCTGAACAACACCGTGGTGGCGCCGCCCCGTATGCTCATCGCCCTGCTGGAGAACAACCTTCAGGCGGACGGCAGCGTACTGGTGCCCAAGGTGCTGCATCCCTATATGGGCGGCAAAACCGTGCTGACCCCCACTCATTGACAACGATTCGTAATATTCTCGCGTCATAGCTATACGATACGTTATCAGGAGGATCGGGAAAATGAAAAAGCTACTTGCAGAATTTAAAGAATTTGCCATGAAGGGCAATGTGGTGGATATGGCCATCGGCGTTGTGATCGGCGGCGCCTTCGGCAAGATCACCACCTCGCTGGTCAACGATGTGATCATGCCGCTGATCTCCCGCATCACCGGCGGCGTGGATTTCAGCGCCTGGAAATGGGTGCTGAAGGCCGCCGAGCTGGATGAAACCGGCGCGGAAACCGCAGCGGAGATCGCCGTCAACTACGGCAGCCTGATCGCGGTCATTCTGGATTTCCTCATCATTGCGCTGGTGCTCTTCGCGGTGGTCAAGGCCATCAACAAGCTGCGCAGCATCGGCAAGGAGCCGGAGCCGGAGGAGGAACCCGGTCCCACCAGCGAGGAGCTGCTGGCGGAGATCCGCGACCTGTTGAAGGATAAGCAGTGATGGAGCAAACCCTGCGCGCAGGACTGGCCGAGCTGAGCCTTTCCTGCCAGAGCGTGCCCCAGCTGCTGGAATTTGCCCGGCGGCTTCTGGAGAAGAATCAGGTGATGAACCTGACCGCCATCACAGAGCCCCGGGATGTGGCCACGCTGCACCTGCTGGACTGCGCCGAACTGCTGACGCTGTGCCCCCTTCAGGGAAAACGGGTGGTGGACGTTGGCACCGGCGCCGGCTTTCCCGGCATGGTGCTGCGCATTCTGGAGCCGGACTTCGACCTGACGCTGCTGGACAGTCTGGGCAAGCGGGTGGACTGGCTGCGCCAGACCTGCGAGGAAATGAATCTTGAGCGGGTGGCGTGCGTTCACGCCCGGGCGGAGGAATTTGCCGCCCGGCAGCGCCAGCGCTACGATGTGGCCACCTCGCGGGCGGTGGCGGCGCTGCCGCTGCTAAGCGAGCTGGCGCTGCCGCTGGTGAAGGTGGACGGCTGCTTTGTGGCCATGAAGTCTGTGGACAGCGACGGCGAGATCCACAGCGCCCGGGGCGCCATCGGCCAGCTGGGCGGAAGGATCGAGGCCATCCGTGACTATACCATTCCCGGCACAGCCATCGTCCACCGGGCGGTGATCATCCGCAAGGTGAAGGACACGCCGCCCCAGTTCCCCCGCGCTTGGGCCAAGATAAAGAAAGCGCCGCTGAAATAACGGGTGCTTCCCGCCATAAGCACGACCTACTTCCTTACGAAAGGAGAACCTCCCCATGGGTAAGATCATCGCCGTGGTGTCCGGCAAGGGCGGCACAGGCAAAACATCCTTTACCGCCTGTGTGGCGCTGGCGCTGGCCGCCATGGGTTATGAAACGCTGGCGCTGGACTGCGACATCACGCTGCGCAATCTGGATCTGGCGCTGGGCCTGTCCGACAGCGCCGTGATGGACTTCTCCGATGTGCTGGAGGGCCGCTGCACGCTGAGCGAGGCCGCGGTAAGCCACCGCAGCTATCCCAAGCTGTCGCTGCTGTGCGCGCCGCTGGCCCCCCGCCAGACCTGCTTCTCCCCCAGCGCCATGCAGGCGCTGGGCCATCAGATCCGCCAGCGGTACGACTACTGTCTGGTGGACGCGCCAGCCGGTCTGGGACAGGGCTTTTTGCTGGCCACCGACATTGCCGACAGCGTGGTGGTGGTCACCACCACCGATCCCGCCGCACTGCGGGACGCCCAGCGCACCGTCACCGAGCTGCACCGCTTCGGCCCGGGCAAGATCCATCTGGTGGTCAACCGGGTACGCAAGAAGATGCTCAAGGCCCTGCACACCACCATCGACGACGCCATGGATACGGCGGGTCTGCCGCTGCTGGGCGTGATCCCGGAGGATATGGATATCCCGCTGGCCCTGAACCGGGGCATTCCGCTGCGGGACATGAACTACTACGCCCAGCGGGCCTATGAAAATATTGCCCACCGCATCACCGGGCAGCGGGTCCCCCTGCTGCGGGCCCGGTGGTAAACGATGAAGAGATGAAGATAGGAGTATGAAGAACATGAATATTGCGCTGCTTGCACATGACAACCGCAAAGAGCTGATGGTGCAGTTCTGCACCGCCTACTGCGGCATCCTGTCCCAGCATACCCTGTGCGCCACCTCCAACACCGGCAAACAGGTACAGGAGACCACCGGCCTGCCTGTCCACCGTTTTCTTTCCTTTGACAACGGCGGCGGCCAGCAGATCGCCGCCCGCATCGCCTACAATGAGATCGACATGGTGCTGTGCTTCGACGATCCCAACAAGCGCACCACCCACGAGGATATTCTCTATATCGCCAAGCTGTGCGACACCAACAACATTCCCTTTGCCAGCAACGTGGCCACCGCCGAAATGCTGGTGCTGGGTCTGGCCCGCGGCGATCTGGACTGGCGCGACATCGTCAACCCCAAGACCAAGCCCTTCACCGCGTAAAGCGGGCGGAGCACCGCCTTCCCCTGCGGGGAACAAATGATAAGGAGCGCGAAAGCATTGATCGAAACCGTATTGAGCTGGCTGTACGACAACCTCTACAACTATATGATCCCCATCTGCGCCCTGTGCGTGCTGCGCATCGTGGTCTGCCTGCTGGAGCTGAACCATATCCGCCGCCTGCGGGACAAAAAAAGCGTATTTCGCTTCGTCGGCAGCCAATACCGGGAAATCGGCACCTTTACCGGGATTCTGATCGGCTCGGTGCTGGTCTGTCTGCTGCCCCGGCTGGGGCTGCTGTTCGCCGCGGCGGCAGCGGCGCTGGGCGTGATCGGCTATCGTATCGGCCGCTGCAAGGGCGACGAGGCCGACCGTCTCTGGCAGGAGGTGGTCAACCAGCTATCCGCCAACGAGCAGCCGGTCAACCCCATCCATGTTGAAAACAATATCCACGGTCTGATCGACACGCTGGATGTTTTTGATGAAGCCCCGGCGGAGGACGCGCAGGACGCATCCCCTACCCAACCCAACCAATAGAGAGGAAGATTCCCATGGAAAAAATGAAGCCCCGGACGCTGTCCGGGTTTATGGAGCTGCTGCCTGCACCCCAGCAGCAGATGGAGCGGATGATGGAGATCCTCCGCGATACCTACTCGCTGTATGGCTTTACGCCGCTGGATACGCCGCTGATCGAGGCCAGCGAGGTGCTGCTGGCCAAGGGCGGCGGCGAGACGGAGAAGCAGATCTACCGCTTTACCAAGGGCGACGCCGACCTTTCCCTGCGCTTTGACCTGACGGTGCCGCTGGCCAAGTATGTGGCGCTGCATTATAACGAGCTGAGCTTCCCCTTCCGCCGCTATCAGATCGGCAAGGTCTATCGGGGCGAGCGGGCCCAGCGGGGCCGCTTCCGTGAGTTCTATCAGGCCGACATCGACGTGATCGGTGACGGGAAGCTGGACATCGTCAACGAGGCGGAGATCCCCGCCATCATCTATCAGACCTTTACCCGGCTGGGACTCAGGCGCTTCCAGATCCGGGTGAATAACCGCCGCATCCTCAACGGGTTTTACGCCATGCAGGGTCTGACGGAGCGCTCCGGCGACATTATGCGCACCGTGGACAAGCTGGACAAGATCGGCCCGGAAAAGGTGGGCGCCCTCCTTCGCGAGGAGGTGGGACTGACCGATGGGCAGGCGGCGGAAATTTTGAAATTCATCGCCATCACCGGCGATAATGCGCAGGTCATCGCCGCGCTGGAGGGCTACGCCGGACGAAACGAGGTCTTTGACGAGGGTCTTGCGCAGCTGAAAACCGTGGTGAAGTACCTGTCCTCCTTCGGCGTGCCGGAGGAAAACTTCGCCGTTGACCTGACCATTGCCCGGGGGCTTGACTACTACACCGGCACCGTGTATGAGACCACGCTGCTGGATCACCCGGAGATCGGCTCTGTGTGCTCCGGCGGCCGGTACGACAATCTGGCCGAGTTTTATACCGACCGGCAGCTGCCCGGCGTGGGCATCTCCATCGGCCTGACCCGCCTGTTCTACGT
>CAKTGD010000122.1 GCA_934561335.1 uncultured Oscillospiraceae bacterium | reverse complement strand
TACGCTCCACCTCGCCGCCGAAGTCGGCGTGGCCCGGGGTATCCACGATGTTGATCTTGGTGTCGCCGTACTGGATAGCGGTATTCTTGGCCAGAATGGTGATGCCGCGCTCCCGCTCCAGATCGTTGGAGTCCATCACGCGGTCCACCGTATCCTGATTCTCACGGTACACGCCGCCCTGCTTGAGCATCTGATCCACCAGCGTGGTCTTACCGTGGTCAACGTGGGCGATAATCGCCACATTTCTCAATTTTTCATTTTGCAAAGGTAAAAACCCCTTTCCTCTGGGTATAATTTCACTAACCTTGCTATTATATGCCCTCAAGGGCCTGATTGCAAGAGGGTTCGTCAACTTTTTCGCGGCTTTTCGTTGACAAACCGTTGGCAAATGAGTACAATACAATATGTATGTGCCTCCGTAGCTCAGTTGTATAGAGCGACCGCCTCCTAAGCGGTAGGCCGCCAGTTAGAGTCTGGCCGGGGGTGCCAGAGCGCCGCCGTGATCCGGGGGGATCGCGGCGGCGTATTTTAAACCTGACTTGGATAAGGGACATTGCACTATGCTTAAACACACCCTGATTGTTTTTCTGGTCTCCATGGTGCCGCTGATTGAATTGCGGGGCGCCATTCCCTACGGCGTGCTGTACGGCCTGCCGCTGTGGCTGACCTTTGCGGCGGCCATTGTGGGCAATATGCTGCCGGTGCCGCTGATCTACTTTCTGGCCCGCCGCATACTGCTGTGGGGGCAGGATAAACCGCTGCTGGGCCGCCTTTTTGCGTTCTGCCTGCGCAAGGGGGAGGCCGCCGGCGAAAAGCTGAAAGCAAAAGCGGGCCGCGGCCTTTTCTGGGCGCTGCTGCTGTTCGTGGGGATCCCCCTGCCGGGAACCGGCGCGTGGACGGGGACACTGGCGGCCAGCCTTCTGAATATGGGCTTTAAAAAGAGCGTGCTGGCCTGCATGGGCGGCGTGGTGCTGGCCGGCGCCATTATGGGCACGCTGAGCCTGCTGGGCGTATCGGTGCTGGGCGCCATCGGCTGAACCATAAAAAAAGACGGCTTGGCCGTCTTTTTTGCTTTTTCGCTGAAACATTTCCTCCCGCTCCCGTGTTATGATAGTGAAAAGCTTTTCAAGGAGAACATTTCCATGACAGAACAACAATTTGTTCCGCTGGCCCAGCGGTATATGGATACTGTTTTTCGGGTGGCCTACGGCTATTTGCGCAGCCGCTCCGATGCGGACGATGTCACCCAGGACGTATTGATCCGGCTATATAAGACGGACACCGTGTTTGAAAGCGACGAACATCTCAAGCGCTGGTTGATCCGCGTCACAGTGAACTGCTGCAAGAATGTCTTTCGTTCGCCGTGGCGTCGGGTGGAGAACATTGCCGACTATGAAAACACGCTGCCCTTTGACGCGCCCGAGTGCCGGGAGCTGTTCGACGCGGTGATGGCGCTGGATAAGCGCTACCGTCTGCCGGTGCTGCTGTATTACTACGAGGGCTACTCGCAAAAGGAGATTGCCGAGATGCTGTCCGTTCCGGAGGAGACGGTCCGCACGCGGCTGTTCCGGGCCAGGGGCAAGCTTAAAACAACCTTGACGGAGGTGCTGCAATATGATTGACCGCAAGCTGTTTCAAAAGACCTTCTCCACATTGCATGCCTCCCCTGACACACTATCGGAGGTATTCAAAGTGGTACGGAGAAATAAACGACATCATACGATCACAAAAGGTATGCTGATTGCCGCGGTGCTGGCCATGTGCATTACGGTGGCGGGCGCGGCAGGCATTGCCAGTCTCATCAAGGCCAATGTGGCGCCTGCCGCCGGCGTTACCGACGCAGACCTGCACGCCTATGATAAGGATACTGTGGGCAGCGACACGCCCCTTGTACTGGGCAACGACGGTCAGCCCATCACCCTGCCCCGGATGGAGCGTACCTCCACCGATGCGCAGACCGTGCAGCGCCTGCTGGGTGACTATCTCTGCACCGTGGACGCCGCCATGGAGGTGGACGGATACACCATCAAGCTCAACACCTTCCTCATTGACGAGAACGGCTCCGGCTTTTTGACCTACACCCTGTCCCACCCGGATGGCATCAAGGCGGATGAAAACGGCTACGGCGAGGTGTTCACGCCCCTGAATCCCTCGCTGATCATCGGCGATGACCCGAAGAGCTTCGACTATATGGATGCCAAGACCTATCTGGATACGGCTGCCAGCACCGACACGGAGCTGCATCTGGTGCTGTATTTCAGTGACTTCGGCTACTGGCACAAGGGCGATGATCTGATCTTCGCGGTGAATCCCCGGTATGCCGGCGATGATCCCGATACGAAGACTTGGGGCGGCAGCATCAGCATTTCCCCCATCGCCTACCTGCCCGCAGCCACCTTTACCGCCGAAAACGGCGACACGGTAAAGGTATCCGCTCTGGGTATACACGTGGCCGCTCCCGGCGCCATCACCAACCAGATCTGCGACATGGTCCCCAGAGAGCTGGTGCTGCATATGACCGACGGCAGCCGCTATGTGGTGGATAGTGCCCGCGAGAATATCATGAACTGGGTGGTGGGCCTTGGTACGGTTGATGAAAACCACCACATCAACGGCGGTACCTACAGCTTTAACCGGCTGGTGGACGTGGACGAGCTCGAATCTGTCACCGCTGAGGGCCATGTCGTTGCCTACACGGCGCCCTTTACCGGCGCAGAGCAGGCCGATACGGAGGACTTTACCTTCAGCAACACCTATACCCGGTGAAAAGCGCGGCTTCCCGACATCAACGTGAGGGAGCGGGGAAAGTCTCCGCTCCCTCACGCGTCATAAAATATCTCTCAGGAATCCGCCGCCGCATCTTGACAAATGCTCCGAACTTCCGCATAAATATAAATAGAGAGAATACCCTCGCCAAGGAGTCCTGTCCATGTATACAGAATATTTTACAGCAGAACGAAGAGCCGCGCCGCAGGAAAGCATCTCCCGCCAGAACGCACCGTCCCGCCGCGCCGCGCCCAAGCACCGTGGCCCCCGGCGTGATACGCGGCGCATTGTGCTGGCGGCCATGGCGCTGACGCTGTTTCTGGCGGGCTTTGTGTCCGGCTGCTGTGTGGGCCGCGCCCACCGCGGCGGGGAGAACGGCGCAGGCGGCTCCGTGAAAATGCACAGAAGGAATGTCCCCGCCCATATCACCCTGCCGGACTATGTGCAGGAGGATCTGCTGCCGGTGAACGAATATTCCCGCTGCGGCGATAAGCTGGAGCGTGTCAATGCCGTGGTGATCCACTATGTGGGCAACCCCGACACCACAGCGTGGCAGAACCGCTCCTATTTCGAGAACTTGGCCACCACCGGCGAAACCTCCGCCAGCAGCAACCTGATTGTGGGCATGGAGGGCGAAACCCTGCTGTGCGTGCCGCTGGACGAGGTGGCTTACTGCTCCAACGACCGGAATTACGACACCGTATCCATCGAGTTCTGCCATCCCGATGCTGACGGAAAGCCTACGCAGGCCACCTATGATACGCTGGTTAAGCTGACGGCGTGGCTGTGCGGCCTCTACGGCTTGGACGCGCAGGAGGGGATCATCCGTCACTACGATGTGACCGGCAAGCAATGCCCCATGTACTTCGTGGAGAACGCGGCGGCATGGACGCAGTTTAAGGCCGATGTGGCGGCAGCCATGAAATAGGGCAGAGCCCGGCGGCTTTACCTGTAAATATGTGAATAAAAGAGACGGCAAGCGCCGTCTCTTTTATTCAGTCCTCATATTCCGGGCCCTTGCCCTGATAGATGTTCTGCATCTCCCGGTCCACCTCGTAGATGGCGTCGCTGCACAGCCGCAGCCGGGTGCTTTCCGCCTCACCCCAGTGCCGGTCGGATTTATAGCGCAGCTCATGCTCCAGACTGGCCCACATATCCATGGCGATGGTGCGCAGTTGGATCTCCACCGGCAGCTTCAGCGTCCCCTCCGAGATCACGATCGGCACCTCCACAATCAGGTGCAGACTCCGGTAGCCGGTTGCCTTCGGCTCCTTGATGTAGTCGGCCTCCCGCAGTACGCGGAAGGACTCCGTGCGGGTCAGCAATCCCCGCAGATAGTAGATGTCATCCAGATAGTTGCAGATGACCCGCACGCCCGCCATGTCCTGAATGTGGGCGTAAATGTTGTCGATGGTCACGGCATAGCCCCGGCGTCTCAGCTTTTTCACGATGCTGTCCAGCGATTTGATGCGGTGCTCAATATGGTGGATCGGAGAGTGGTCGTACAGTCCGGCGAATTCCTCATCCAGGATTTCCATCTGTGTCACGGCCACCTTCAGCGCACTGCGGTACAGATGCTTGACACGCACCATTCCGGCGGCAACGTCGCGCAGCTCCGGCAGGACTTCCTCGGCAAGCGAGATGTCCCGCAGCTCGATGCTGCCGCTTTTCTCGATCATCATAAGCCTGCTCCTTCCTTCCTCATTGTTAAATAGTATACTATGTCCCGGTAAGGAAAGCAAGTCAATAAAAATTGTGCATTTTTTGCGGCGACAGGTCTTGACAAACGGAGATTATTTGGTATAATAGTCGATGCTGTGCTCCTCGGAAAAGTAAATATGCAGTGGTATCGAAGAGGTCATAACGAGCACGACTGGAAATCGTGTTGTCGTCAAAAGCGGCACGAGGGT
>CAKTGD010000121.1 GCA_934561335.1 uncultured Oscillospiraceae bacterium | reverse complement strand
AGCCCCGGTAGGCAAAGCGCTCCCGCAGGCCGAACTTGTCGATGCGCTTTTCCATGCCCTCGCTGCTCTGCCCCGGCGCGCAGATGCCCGCCACATCGCCCTTTACATCGCACAGAAATACCGGTACGCCCGCGTCGGAAAAGGACTCTGCCATCACCTTCATGGTGATGGTCTTGCCGGTGCCGCTGGCGCCGGCGATGAGTCCGTGGCGGTTGCACATATTCAGCGCCATTTCTATCCGCTTGTCGCCTGCCAGTCCCATATAGATCTTACCGTTTTCGTACATACAGTCACCCTCCGTCGTTTGTTGATGCGCTTTGCTGCTATTATACGCTCTCTCCCGCTCCGGTGCAAGAGAAAAGAGGCTCCCTTTTCTCCTGCGCCATAGGAACGGTCAAATGCGGCCCGCCATACTGTCCGGCGGCACGCCGGATGCTTCCGAAAAAGCAGGAAGCGCCGTTCTTTACAGCTGATACGTTCCGTTACCGTCCAGACGCAGCGTCATGCCGAAAAACGTTCGCAATGCCTGCACCATATACGCGGTATCCTGCACTCCCGCCGTTTCAAAGGCAGAGTGCATGGCCAGCTGGGCAAGACCGATATCCGCCATGTTCAGCGACACCTGCGTATTGGCGATGCTGCCCAGTGTAGATCCGCCCGCCATATCGGGACGGTTGGCATAGCGCTGAAAGGGTACGCCCGCCCGCTTGCAGACCGTCTGCATCAGCGCAGCCGATACCGCATCGGTGGTGTAGCGCTGGCTGGCGTTATATTTGAGCACCACGCCCCCGTTCATCCTTACGCTGTGGTTTACATCGGCATATTCCGGGTGGTTGGGGTGCACCGCATGGGCGTTGTCGCACGACAGCAGAAAGCTCCCCGCCGCCATGGTGCGCAGCGTCAGCCCCAGCGCATCGCAGATCCGCTCCAGCACTTCCCGCAGGAATGTGCCGGCGGCACCCTGCTTGGTCTGGCTGCCCACCTCCTCGTTATCAAACAGGCAGTATACGCAGGCATTGCGGCTCTCCTCCGCGCTCAGGAAGCCCCGCAGCGAGGCGAAGGCGCATTGCAGGTCATCCAGCCGCGGCGCGGAGATATAGTCTCCCCACACTACGCCCGGCTGGGGATTGTAGAGGAAGAGATCATGCGTCAGCAGCGCCTCTTCTTCCACGCCGGCTGAGGCGGCGATCCGGCGGCGAAAGCCCTCTTTTTCCCCGTACAGCGGCTGCATGTCCACGGCGAAATTATACTTTGCTCCGCTGTTGGCCTCTCGGTTCATATGAATGGCCACGCCGGGAATCAGCGCCGCCGGCTCTTTCAGGTCTATCAGGCGCGAGGCAATGCCCTGTTCCGTTTGCACCATGGCGCGCCCCGCAATGCTCAGCGGCCGGTCCATCCAGCTGGCACACAGCATCCCGCCATAGCCCTCCACGCTTAGTCTTGTCCCGTTCCCGCCCGGCAGCTCCGCATTCTCCTTGATTTTAAAGGCCGGACTATCGCTGTGGGCCGCCGTCATCATAAATCCGCACGGCCTGCCCCTGGGAAGGCGGAAGGCAATCAGCGACGAGCCGTTGCGCACAACATAGTAGCGCCCGCCCGGCTCAAGCGTCCACTCCTCCGTCTCACGCAGCGGACTGTAGCCCGCCTGCTCCAACAGGACAGCCGTATGGGCCGCCGCCTGAAAGGCGGTGGGACACGCACCGATATAAGAAAAGAGTTCCTGATTCATAAGGTATTCCTCCGTTTCTCCGCCCCATCGCAGGGCGGTGATAGCATATCATGGTAAAGGGCAGGCAAATTTCTGCGCCAGACGGTATTCACCGATGGATCATCCGCTCCAGACTGGCCGCCGCCACACTCAGCGGCGTTCCCCGCCGCTTCAGCATGCAGATGCTGCGCGGTGGGATCGGCGGCTCCATTTTCAGGATAATCAGCTTTTCCAGATCTTCACGCGCCAGAAAATCCGTGGGCACAAAGCCAATGCCCAGCTCCGATTTGATCATCGGCAGAATCTGATCCGCCGTAGCCGCCTCGACATCGGGCATATAGGTCATTCCCAGCTTGTTGAAAAGCGCGGAATAAAAGGAAAACGAACTGGTATTTTCTCCCAGACCGATCAGCGGATACCGCTTCATCTGTTCATTGCTCAGCAGGGTACCCGTTGTCAGGGAAAAGGCCGCGCTGCACACCGGCACCTCCTGAATGCTGCGCAGTACGTTGACATACACGCCCGCCGGAAGGGTAAAGGGCTCCGTCACAATGGCAAAATCGGCCAGTCCCTTTTTCAGGATGTCAATTGCCTGCGGCGTGGCGTAGTTCAGTATTTTGATGCGTACCCCCGGATAGGCCTTGCGGAAAAGCTTCAGCACCGGCAGCAGCACGCAGTGCAGCGCTATCTCGCTGGCTGCAATGGTCACGATGCCCGCCTGCAGGCTCTGGTCGCGGGCAATCTCCTCTTCCCCCCACAGGATGTGTTCAAAGGCGATGGACACATGGCCGTACAGCTTTTCACCCTCCGGCGTAAGCGATACGCCGTGCCGCTGCCTGACAAACAGCGTACACCCCAGCTCCTCCTCCAGTTTTTTCATCATTCTGGTAATATTGGGCTGGTTGTTCATCAGCGCATTGGCCGCGCCAGTAAAGCTTTTATATTTGGCCACATAGTAGAACACCCGGTAATAGTCGTAGCTTATGTTCATCGCGGCACCTCATATATCAAATGTATATATCTCCAGTACAAAAAAGATATTTTACACATAGCACTATTACGATTATAATACGCTATGCATAAAAAAACAACCTGAAGTGACAGAAAGAAGTGGCCTGAAATGAAAAGTATTATCTGTATCGGCCGTGAATACGGCAGCGGCGGACGGGAGATCGGTGAAAAGCTGTCACGGCAGCTGGGAATTCCCTGCTATGACAAGCTGCTCATTAAAAAAGCGGCGCTTGATTCCGGTATGAGCGAGGACTTTCTGGCAAAGGCGGACGAATCCCCCGTCAACAGCATCCAGTTTTTAAGCGGAAACCCCTATGCGGACATGGCAGGCATCGGCAGCACGTTTTACTCGGAGAGCCAGAGGGCCTATGAGGCGGAGCGGGCCGTTATTGAAAAGCTGGCCGCTCAGGGACCGTGTGTGATCGTGGGCCGCTGCGCTTCCTCCATCCTGCCGCAGGAAAAGCGGCTGTCAGTTTTCTTCTACGCCGACGAGGCGGATAAGGTGCGCCGCGTTATGGCGCGCAACCGGCTGGATGAAAAGGCGGCGCTGCACCGCATCAAGCATATGGACCGTATGAGAAAGCAATTCTTTGATTTTTACTCCGACACCGTGTGGGGGCATCCCGGCAGCTATGACCTGATGCTCTCCACCAGCCGCTTCGGCATCGACAAGTGCGTGCAGGTGGTGATCGACGCAATTCGTGAAAGCGAGGGCTCCGACCATGAATAAGGACTTGACGGTGGGCAATCCCCAAACCGTTCTGTGGCGCTTTTGCATGCCGCTGTTTGGCAGCATTATCTTCCAGCAGCTCTATAATATCGCCGACAGCTTTGTGGCAGGCAAGTTCATCGGCGAAAATGCGCTGGCCGCCGTGGGCAACAGCTATGAGATCACGCTGATCTTTATTGCGTTTGCTTTCGGCTGCAATATGGGCTGCTCCGTTGTGGTCTCCCGCCTCTTCGGCGCGAGAAACTACAAGTCCATGAAAACCGCCGTCTATACCGCCTGCATCTTCAGCGCCATCGTCTGCGCCGTGATGATGCTGGTGGGAATTCTGGGATCGGATGCGCTGCTGCGCCTGATCCGCACGCCTGACGAGGTCTTTGCCGATTCCAAGCTGTATCTGGATATTTATGCATGGGGTCTCCCCTTTGTGTTCTTCTACAACATTGCCACCGGTATTTTTTCCGCGCTGGGCGACTCCAAGACGCCGTTCTATTTTCTGGCCGCCTCTTCCCTGTCCAATATCGCCGTGGATATCTGCTTTGTCAAGGTCTTTGACATGGGCGTGGCCGGTGTTGCATGGGCTACCTTCCTGTGCCAGGGAATCAGCTGTCTTTTGGCTATGAGTGTGGTTTTCCGCCGTCTGGCAAAGGTCGAATGCCGGGAAAAGCCCCGCCTTTTTGACAGGCAGCTGCTGGGGCAGATCGTGGCGATCGCTGTGCCCAGCACCTTGCAGCAAAGCTTTATTTCGCTGGGCAACATCATCATTCAGGGCATCATCAACGGCTTTGGCCCTCCCGTTATGGCCGGTTATTCCGCCGCTGTCAAGCTGAACAATCTGGTCATCACCTCCTTTACCACGCTGGGCAACGGCATCTCCAACTATACCGCCCAGAATCTGGGCGCCGACAAGCCGGAGCGTGTCAAGCAGGGCTTCCGGGTGGGACTGAAAATGGTCTGGATGCTGAGTCTGCCCCTGTTCCTGCTCTACTTCCTGGGCGGAAATCTGGTGCTGAAGCTGTTTCTGGAGGAACCCACGCAGCTTGCGGTGGATACCGGCATTATGTATCTGCGCATCCTCTCCCCCTTCTATTTTGTGGTCTCCGCCAAGCTGGTTGCCGACGGTATACTGCGCGGCGCCGGATTGATGAAGAAATTCATGACCGCTACCTTTACCGACCTGATTCTGCGCGTGCTGCTGGCTTTCGTGTTCTCCCGCACGGCGCTTGGCGCCACCGGCATCTGGTGCGCATGGCCGGTTG
>CAKTGD010000120.1 GCA_934561335.1 uncultured Oscillospiraceae bacterium | reverse complement strand
ATAGCCTTCGGTCTTGTAGTCGATCGCGTAAGCGAGACGACGCTTGCCCCACTCGTCAACAACGACGTTGGAAGCATTCTGCTCTGCCAGGGTCTGGAACTTTGCCACAGTGGCGGCAACGGCCTCCTCACCCTGTGCGGGGTCGATGATGTAAACGACCTCATAGTTGGCGGAAATCTTAGCCATACTTTGCACCTCCTTTTGGACTGATGGCCCCCATTCATCGATGGGAGCAAGGATTTACTCGCATTATGCCATAATACGCGAGCCTAATTATTTTACCATTTCCGCGGGAAAAGTCAATCTTTTTTTTGCAAATCTTTGAAAAATTTCGTTCTTTCCAGTGCCTTGAGCAGCAAAAGACCCAAAACGTAGCACACCACCGCCTCGCTGACGGCCAGCGAGCAGGCGTTATACCAGAACGCCGCCATGAATGCCTTTGTAAAACCGGTCTGTTCAAAGGCCAGCAGGCCGCCCACCAGCACCATATTCACCACCACCGGCGGCAGGGCGGCCAGATAGCGGCTGCGGCACCGGGAGGTAAGCCATGCGGCGATCAGCGTGGCCAGCGAGCCGATGATAATGTCCAGCAGCCCATAGGGACTGAAAATATTGGCGATCAGGCACCCGACAAACAGGCCGCCCACCGCCTCGGGAAACAGAAACGGCGTCAGGCACAGCGCCTCGGAAAAGCGGAACTGAATGGGGCCGAAGGTCAGCCCGAATACGGAGCCGAAGATGGCCATCACGGCATAGGCCGCGCCGATCATGCCGGCCGCGGCCAGCTTGCGAACAGATTGGTTTTTCACTTGATATCCTCCAAAATTAAAGTACAGGGGCCTTCCATGCCGTACAGAGCGTCCACCTGCTCTCCCAGCGCCGCGGCCTCCTCCGCCGTCAGCTCATAAACAGTGGCCGAATCCTCCTGGTCAAACGGCTGAAGCGACATATCCGCCAGCACGGACTGCGCCTTTTGGGCTTCCGCGCCCGTCAGCGTGACGGTTTCGGGCATATCGCCGCTTTTTTCATCTCTGTCGGCGGCGGGAGCGCCGCTTGTCGTCAGCATCTCCTGCTCTTGCGCTGCGGCGCCGTCGTATGTGTTGAACGCATCGCTGCCACTCGTGTCGGCCATGGCGGCGTCCTTTGGCCCGGCGCTGCCCATCCGCGGCATCGCCAACGGTATGGCCGCCGCGATCACCGCGCAGGCCGCCAGCGCCGCCAGCGCCTTGAGGGCGGGCCGCATATGGCGGGGCCTCTCCTGAGGCGTGCAGCGCACCTGCTCCATCAGCCGGGCTGTAAAGTCGTCAGAGGGCACGGCGTCAGACGCAAGGGCGCTGTGCAGCATCTGGTCAATAACGTCATGCTCTGTATATTCCATGTCTTTCATGGCCGTGCCTCCTTTCCAGTCTTATCTGTATGTATGACGCTCTGTACGTCAAAAAGGTTCCCATCGGCGGCCAGAATCGTGCGCAGCTGGGCCTTGGCCCGGTTCAGCCGTGATTTCACCGTCCCCGGCGGCAGCTTCAGCGCCGCGGCGATCTCCTCATAGCTCAATTCCTCCATGTAGCGCAGCACCACCACCTGCCGCTGCTCGGCCGGCAGCGCCAGCACCGCTGCGCGCACCGCCTGACATGTTTCGGTGCGTTCTGCCTGCTGCTGGGGCGAGGGCGCGCTGTCGGCGGCGCTGACAGCGGCCAGATCCTCCGTCTCGGGCCGCCGCTTCTGCCGCCGCAGCAGGTCGATGGCGGCGTGGGTGGTCAGCTGATAGAGCCATGTGGAAAAGCGGCTGTCGCCCCGGAAATTAGGCAGACTCTTCCACGCGGAGAGAAAGGCGTCCTGTGCCACCTCGTCGGCGTCCGCCTCATTGCCGCACATGCGCAGTGCCAGCCGGAATACCTGATCCCGGTAGGTATTCACCAGCTGTTCGAAAGCATCGGCGTCACCCTTTTGCGCACGGGCAACGGTCATGTCCAGTTCTTTCATTGCAAATCCCTCTTGATGCCCGCGGTCACGCGGTATACGTCCTCCATTGTGTTCATCCGCACGATCTGGTCTTTATAGTAGTTGGCGTGGGGCACGCCCTTGAGATACCATGCGTAATGCCGCCGCGCCTCCAGAATGGCGATGTGTTCGCCCTTGTCGGCGCAGGCCAGCTGGATCTGCCGCACGGCCAGATCACACCGCTGCGCAAGGGGCGGCAGCGGCGGAATGGGTTCTCCCGCCAGGGCGGCGGCGCACTGCTGAAAGAGCCATGGATTACCAAAGCAGCCCCGGCCGATCATGGCCATGTCCGCGCCGGTGAATTGCAGGATTCTCAGGCAGTCCTCCGCCGAAAACACATCGCCGTTGGCGATCACGGGGATGGATACCGCCTCCTTCACCTCGCGGATGGTGACCCAGTCGGCCTGACCGCCGTACATCTGGGCGCGGGTGCGGCCGTGAACGGCCAGCGCCGCCACGCCTGCCTGCTCCAATATTTTGGCCAGCTCCACGGCGTTGATGCTGCCCTTGTCCCAGCCCCGGCGCATCTTTACCGTCACCGGCACGCGGCTGGCCTTTACCACCGCCTCGGCAATGCGCCCGGCCTTTTCCGGGTCCTTCATCAGTGCCGAGCCGTCGCCGTTAGAGACCACCTTCCCCACAGGACAGCCCATATTGATGTCGATGATCTCCGCACCGGAAACCTCTGCGGCGATCTGGGCCGCCTCAGCCATGCAGGCAGCGTCGCTGCCGAAGATCTGGGCCGCTGCCGGGTGCTCGTTGGGCGCCATCCGCAGCAGCGTGCGGCTTTTCTTATCCTGATAGCACAGCGCCTTGGCGCTGACCAGCTCCGTGCAGGAGTAGCCTGCGCCCAGCTCACGGCAAATCTGACGGAACGCCATATCCGTCACCCCCGCCATCGGGGCCAGCGCCAACCGGGATGCCACCTCCACATTTCCAATCTTCATAGGGGCTATATCCCTCCTGAAAGTTTCAATATGTTCCCGCATTATAGCACACTTTTTTGCAGAAGAAAAGAGGGCAAAAAGGAGGGATATTCCGCCTTTTGTGCGGTATTTTTTGGTTCAGCGCTTTCTTTCAGCCGCCCACTTCTTCCGGCTTTCATGGAAGCGCTCTGATTTTAGCCCCAATTTTGTGTGGGCAGCCGTGGGCTGACGACAGGGCATTTCCTCCGGGAGAGTCCCCTTCTGCCCCGCTTGCGCCGCAGCAAGACTGCGCATTGGATGGCTGAAAAACCCGCCGGAGGCTTTTACGCTTCCAGCGGGTTGTCACAGTACAGAGGCGGCAGAACCCTGCCGCCTCTGAGATACAACGGTTTTTTCACCGAATCCCGAACAGCCGCTTGCCGTTGGCCATGGTCAGCTCCGCCATTTCCTCTGTGGTCATCCCCTTGATCTGAGCCAGCTTCTCGGCAATGTAGACCACGTTGCGCGAGTCGTTCCGCTTGCCCCGCATGGGGACGGGAGACAGGTAGGGAGAATCCGTTTCGATGAGGATACGATCCGTAGGCGCCATCTCCGCCACCTCCAGGGCCTTGCGGGCATTTTTATAGGTAACGGGGCCGTCAAAGCCCAGATACCAGCCGCTATCCAGCAGCTCCCGGGCCATCTCCGCGCTGCCGGAATAGCAGTGGAACACGCCGCGAAGGCCGGGGAACTCCTTCACAATGGCCAGCGAGTCGCCGTGGGCCTCCCGGTCATGGATGATCACCGGCAGCGCCAGCTCCAGCGCCAGCGCCAGCTGGGCGCGAAACACCTGCTGCTGGAATTGGCGGGGCGGATTTTCCGCCCAGTAGTAGTCAAGGCCGATCTCGCCGATGGCCACCACCTTGGGCTGCCGGGCCAGACGGCGCAGCGCATCCAGATGCTCCGGCACATAATCGCCGCAGTTCTCCGGGTGGATGCCCACGGCAGCGTACACATGAGGATGCCGGGCCGCCAGCGCTACCGCCGTCCGGGAGGATTCCAGCGTGCAGCCCGGGTCGATCACCAGCCCGTCAAAAGCGGTCAGCACCGCGTCACGGTCAGCGTCAAAGGCCTCGTCATCATAGTGGGCGTGGGTGTCAAACAGTGTCATAGCAGCGCAACCTTTCCCATTTCAGTATCGTCGATGTACTGGGCCTTCAGCTCCCGCAGGCGGGCCATATGGGGCTGCTGCATGTGAACGCGCTGGTGGGCCTCGCTCTCCCACTGCTCGATGAGCAGCACCACATCTTCCTCCTGCGCGGAAAAGTAATAATCGTAGCGGATACAGCCCGCCTCATCCCGGATGGCGGTCAGGATGCCCTCGGTCACGATCTCCCGGACGTAGCGCTCCCGGCAGCCGGGCTTGGCGGTGTATTTCACATATAAGGTCAACATAGCAAATCACGCTCCTTTGGGGTCATTGTACCCCAAAGGAGCGTGATTGTCCAGATTCGTTTCGGATGGGACGCCGCGGCGCTGCCTATCCGCAAAGGCCGGTGGTTCAGCAGAGCTTGGCGCCGGCGGGAACGCTGTCGTCAATAAGCATCAGGTGCAGCTTTTCCTCGCCCTTCTCCTTGTGGACGGCGGAGAGCAGCATGCCGCAGGAGGGGATGCCCATCATCTTGCGGGGCGGCAGGTTCACGATGGCCACGGCGGTCTTGCCGATGAGCTGCTCCGGCTCGTAGTAGTGGTGGATGCCGGAGACGATGATGCGGTCGGTGCCGCTGCCGTCGTCCAGCGTGAACTTCAGCAGCTTGTCGGACTT
>CAKTGD010000119.1 GCA_934561335.1 uncultured Oscillospiraceae bacterium | reverse complement strand
GTACCCCATGCTGGGCATGGGGATGGATCTGCCGCTGCTGGACTGGCTGAACACTTACACCTTCCCTAACGAGGCCCGCTTTGCCGACGGTGATTATGCCCGTCGGACCTACCGGCGGTTGGCCAGCGATCTGATTACCAACGGCACCACCCGGGTCTGCATGTTTTCTTCCCTGCATACCGAGGCGACATGGATATTGATGGAGGAGCTGGAGCGAGCGGGCGTTACCGGCTATGTGGGAAAGGTGAATATGGACCGCAACGGACTGCCGGGGGTGCTACAGGAGACCACGGAGGAATCGGTTCGTGAAACACTGCGCTGGCTGGAGGGGTGTCGCTTTGAGCATGTCAAGCCCATCATCACGCCGCGCTTTACCCCCAGCTGCACCGACGAGCTGATGGCGGCGCTGGGCCGCATCGCGCAGGAGCGGGGACTATATGTGCAGTCCCACCTGTCAGAGAGTCTGGGCGAGATCGAATGGGTGCGGCAGCTGCACCCGGAGTGCCGCAGATATTGGGAAACCTATGATAAATACGGCTTGTGGAAGGATCACACCCTGATGGCTCACTGTGTGCATTCGGATGAAGTCGAGCGCAAGGCCATCCGCGATGCCAACGCGGTGGTGGTTCACTGCGGGGATTCCAATGTGAATATCTGCTCCGGCGTATGCCCGGTACGCAGAATGCTGGATGAGGGGCTGTGGGTCACGCTGGGCAGCGACATTGCCGGCGGCGCACAGCTGCCGATGTACAAGGTGATTGCCGCCTCGATCCGCACCTCGAAGGTGCGCCGCATCAGTGACGATTGGCAGACGGATTTTCTCACCGTGGCTGAGGCTTATTATCTTGGGACGACTTCGGGCCATCGGTACTTTGGCGCGGGAGACGGCTTTTCGGTGGGTGACAGGCTTCACGCCATTGTGGTGGATGACGGAGATTTCCCTGAGGCCAGCCATCCGCTGAGCGTGCATGAGCGGTTTGAGCGGATCATCTATATGGCGCACCGGCATAACATTGTGTCCGTCTGGTCTGATGGCCGTGAAGTGGTGCGGCGCGAGAACTGATGTGCGCGGCACGAAACGGTGTGATGGCGCCGCGGGCGAAAAGGAAGAAAACCGGCTCTGGAAAAAGAAGCTGCTTTTCAATAGAATCATATAATAATGAAGGACAGCCACCCTCACGGTGGCTGTCCTTTTGCCTGTTGACCTGTGCCTTTAACCGTCAAAGGGCACGCCGAACATCTGCCAGAACTGCTCATTCTCACTGTCGGACACCATGGCGGAGTTCCACGAGCCGAACATAAAGCTGGCGCAGCTGTCCGTCCCCTTCAGCACCGACACTGTCCGCCCGTCGTCGAAGGTCACCGTCAGCTTGGCGCCGAACCCACATGAGGAGCCGCCGCCATAGGCTCTGGCGTTGGTGAGCATCTTCTGCAGGACGGGCAGGTCAGTCTTGTCGGCGGTGTACGTCTCGCCGCCGTAGAACTCCAGCTTGGCAGCGGTCATATTGCCCCGGAAATCCTCCGGCGTCACGAAGGTGTAGCCGCACTGCTCCGTCAGCAGCTTCAGCACCGTGGGCGGCACGGGGTAATCGGCAGTGCCCCGATAGCGGATATCGTCCTCGCCGCTGCGGTGCAGGGTGGCGCACACCTGATGCCACTCCGGCTGCACCAGCCCCTTCTCCGACTGGATGGCCTGCACCTGCTCCTCCGTCAGCGGCACGACCTGCTTGGTGGAATCCCCTGTCTCCCATGTGACCTGATAGACCTCCAGCTCCGCCGCGGGCTTGCGGAACTTCAAGATATACGCGCTCTCCGCGCCGATACCCAGCGCGCCGTCCAACGTGAACGGTCCGGTGTTGGGGAAAAGCTCGATGGTGTCGCCGTTTTCCATATAGAGCTTATATTCGCCGTGGGTCTTTCCGTCGCTGTCCTCGTAGGTGGGAGCGTCCAGTACGTTCAGTGTTGCGCCGTGGTACAGGGTGTAGGCGGTCACTACGCCCTCGATCTTCTCGTCATAGACCGCCTGTTCATCGGCGTAGCTGTAAACACCGCTGATCTGTACGCTGAGTCCCTGCACCGCCAGCGTGACCTGCTGCCCCATCTCTGTGCCGTCTGCGCCGGAGCCATTGCCCAAATCCCATCTGCTGATGTCCGCCAGCAGTACCTCCGCCGCATCGCCGCGGCCCCGGGGGTCGTACTGTCCCGCCAGCCGGCGGAGATACGCCTCCACCGTGTTGGGAGCTTGCTGGTAGCGGCGCGCCAGCGCGTCCATGGCGCCCTCGGCATACGCACCGTCTGCGTTCAGATAGTAGGCGCACAGGTAGCTGAGGGGAACGGTATCCCAGTCGGGCAGCTGCGCCGCGTCATACACGATGCCGTAGTCCTCCGCCTTGACGCTGCATGGGTCATTGTCGCCGGTGACGCGCCACGGCATCGTCTCCTCAAAGCTGGGCTGCGCGTCTCCCTCATAGTAAACGATAGAACCATCCTCCGCCATTGTCCGCAGTATATCCATATACGCTTGCAAGCCCTCCGCGCTCTCCCGCGCCGCGCTCAGTGCATCCACATAGCCCGCATGATCGCTAGAATACACCACGCCGTCCCCCGAATACACCGCGCCGGTGACATAGGACGTACCCGTCTGATCGATGTCCGTCCAGCGGAACCAGTCGATATTGTCGATCAGCGCCATGGCGATATAGCCCCGCTGCGCCATCTGCCATTTCCACTCCGCGCTGCGCTCCGGGACAGCCCCTGTAAAGGCGTAGCACACAGTCACGCCCATCGGCTCCTTGTCCGTGTCCAGACGGATGGAATAGGCGTATGTGTCGTTGTCCGCCGTATCGCCCATCTCCGGCAGTCCCAGCGCCTCCAATATCGCGCCCACGGCGGAATTGTTGCCCACATAGGGCGTCCGCAGGGCGTACAGCGTCTTCGCGTCCGGTGTCCCATCGTTTTTATAACCGGGCTTTGTCAGCAGACACGCGCCGATGATGACCGCCGCGACCGCCACCATGACCGCCGCCCAGACCGCCGGCTTTTTGTAATGTATCACGTTTTTCACACGCTCCTTTACCGCTACCTCGCCAAACGCCAGCGGACACACCGCTGCCATTCTCGGCTGGGCAGCGCAGGACACCAGTGCGCGGGAGTATGCCGCCCGCTGCGCCGTGTCCGCGTTTTTCAACGCCAGCTCGTCACAAGCGCCTTCCATGTCCCGCCCCAGCAGGAGATACGCTGCCCACAGCACCGGGTTGAACCAGTGTACCGCCAGCAGCAGGAACGCCAGCGGCTTCACGATGTGATCCCAGCGGCGGATATGGCACCGCTCGTGGGCCAGCACCTGGGGCAGATCCTCCGGCGATACGCTCTCCGGCACGTAGATGCGCGGCGCGATGATCCCCAGCACAAAGGGCGTGTTCCACTGCGTACAGCGGTAGACGTTGCCCTCCATGTGCGCCGCACGCCGCAGCTTCAGGCGCATCCGCAGGAGGCTCAGCAGCATATACGCCGTCATGATGCCCATACCCATGATCCACAGCCACGGCAGATACCGTGCGGCCTGCCCCGGCGCTCCCGGCTGCGCCGCCGGTGATGCCGGTATGACGGCGGTGGTAGCGGAGGGCGTGGAGGGTGCCGCAGGTACGGTGACCGTCTCCGACGGAGTGGATGTGTCCGCCTCCTGCATGGCGTGGTACACGCGGTTGACAGGGGGTTCCTCTGCTTGCAGGCTCACAGGGCTTTCTATGGTGAAGCGTACCGGCAGTACCAGCCGCAGGGCCACCAGCGCCCACAAAAGACACAGAGCACGGCGGGAGGCCTTCTTCCGCAAAAGCAGCCGCACCGCCATGACCGTCAGCGCGATCACGCCCGCCTGCCAGCTCAGCGCCAGAATGGTGTCAAACAGCTTATCCATGGCTCTCCTCCTCAAACTTGTCGATCATGCGGCGCAGCTCATCGGCCTCTGCCGCCGTCAGTCCTTTTCCGCCGACAAAGGCGTTCAGAAATCCCGGCAGACTGCCGCTGAAGTTCCGCTCTACAAAGGCGCGGCTTTCGGCTCGCTGCACATCCTCTCTGTTCACCAGCGCGGTGACGATGGCGTTTTCGGTCTTGACCACGCCTCGCTCGGTGAGACGCTTGATGACGGTATAGGTGGTGGATTTCTTCCAGTCCAGCTCATCGGCGCATAGCCGCACCAGCTCGCTGCTTTTTACCGGCTGATGCTGCCAGAGTATCTCGCAGAATTTCAGCTCGCTGTCGAATATCTTAGGTGCGTCCATGGGCATATCCTCCTTGGTCGAATGAATTAGACCTTAATTGCAGTCTAACGTATTAGACCGCCTTTGTCAAGGGCTTTTTGCCTGTAAAATGATGACGACGAGTGAATTTGTCCTTGAAAGGCTGAGT
This sequence comes from uncultured Oscillospiraceae bacterium, assembly GCA_934561335.1. Next base: position 361 of record CAKTGD010000119.1, on the reverse strand, counting down.
GAAGGCGCGGAGAGACAAGCCTGTTGACATCCTGATGACCCACGAGGAGGCGCAGACGGCGGGTGTGCGGCACGAAACAGTGTGGTGGTGTGAGGAACAGAGATAAAGAAAACCAGCTCCGGCAAAGGGGCTGGTTTTTCATATCGAAATTCATATCGAAAATCACCTGTTTTTTATGGCCGTGAAGCAACCTTTTGTGCCGCTTCCTGCCAAGTTTGTCACATAGAGAAAACCTGCAAAACCGCATGAATACAAGAAAAACCCGCAGCCACAAGGGTTGCGGGTTTTCTTTTATTTGGCAGCGGGAGAAGGATTCGAACCCTCACATACGGAGTCAGAGTCCGCTGTGCTACCTTTACAC
>CAKTGD010000118.1 GCA_934561335.1 uncultured Oscillospiraceae bacterium | reverse complement strand
CAGGAAACTCCGAAATATGAGGAAATGTGCCGCAGATTTCTGGCAGATGCGGCAGATTTTTCAGCAGAAAAGCTGGAAGAGGCAGGGATTACGCAGGTCTTCGAGAATGATGATCTGGAAAGATGTGTACAGGAAATCGAAGAACATCTGCTGTCTGCTTTGCGGTGATAAGAAGATAAAGAGATTTCACCATCGTAAGAAAATCAATCCATATAAATCTGACAGGAGGTGCAGCCATGGATATGAAAGTGAATCAATTGACTCAGGTAACACAGCCGGAAGCTGCTTCTCCGGTGAAGGATTCCGATGGTGGGTTTAAGTTTACCCTGATCAGTCATGTGGAAGAGCATGAGCTGCAGGCAAGACTGACCTCCATGATGGAAGCGATTACCATGCAGGGCGATAAGCTTGCCAGGAAACGTGATATCAAGGATATGAAGCGGTATCGTGGCCTGATTAAGGAATTTATGAATGAGATCGTGAACCGGTCCCATGAATTCAGCAGAGAGAACTTTCTGGATAAAAGGGGACGCCACAGAGTCTATGGAATCATTCGTCTGGTGGATGAAAACTTAGACCAGCTGGCGCAGGAATTAATGAAGGATGAGCAGGATCATCTGGTGATTTTGTCTAAAATCGGAGAAATCAGGGGATTGCTGCTTGATATTCTGACATAGAGGAGGATGCGGATATGGCTGAATTTCGCGATATCATCGGACAGGAACAATTGAAGGAGCATTTGCAGGGTGCCATAGAGCGGAATAAGGTATCTCACGCCTATATTATTAATGGAGAGAGAAATTCCGGTAAGGAATTTATTGCGAAGGTTTTTGCAATGGCATTGGAATGTACGGACAGGAAGGACGGAGAACCCTGTCAGGTATGTCATTCCTGCAAACAGGCATTAAGCGGGAATCATCCGGATATTATTTTTGTATCCCATGAGAAGCCCAATGTGATTGGTGTGGATGATATCCGTAACCAGATTAATGGAGATGTTGCGATTAAGCCATACAGCAGTCCGAAGAAGATTTATATCATGAATGAGGGCGAGAAGATGACGGTGCAGGCGCAGAATGCCCTGTTAAAGACACTGGAGGAACCGCCGGAATATGCCGTCATCGTCATTCTGACGACGAATCTTGAAACACTTCTTCCTACGATTCTGAGCCGCTGTGTGGTATTAAATATGAAGCCGGTAAAGGATGAACAGATCAAGAGCTTTTTAATGAAGGAAATGGAAATTCCAGATTATAAGGCAGATGTCTGTGTGGCCTTTGCCCGTGGAAATGTCGGCAAAGCAAGACTTCTTGCCAAGAGTGAGGAGTTTGATAAGGTAAGGGAGGAGGCTCTTGCCCTGCTCCGGAATATCAGGGATATGGAAGTCCACGAAATGGCTGCTGCGATCAAAAAAATTACAGAGTATCAGTTTGATGTGAATGATTATCTGGATATTTTATCCATCTGGTATCGGGATGTTTTGTTATTTAAAGCAACTCATGATGTAAATGGGTTGATTTTCAGGGAGGAAATACAGTATATTAGAAAGGTAGCAGACAGAAGTACTTATGAAGGAATTGAATCCATCATTGAAGGGCTTGAGAAGGCAAAGCAGCGCCTTAGTGCGAATGTAAACTTTGATCTGACGATGGAGCTTTTGCTGCTGACGATTAAAGAGAATCAGTGAGGTTATAGATGATATGGTTAAGGTAATAGGTGTACGTTTTCGTACAGCGGGAAAGATATATTTTTTTGATCCGGGAAAACTAAAGATTTCCCGTAACGATCATGTTATTGTGGAAACAGCACGGGGCATTGAATATGGTACTGTGGTTGGAAGTCCGAGGGAGGTTCCTCCGGATAAGGTAATCCAGCCGTTGAAGCCGGTACTGCGTATTGCTACCGAGCGTGATGATGAGCAGGAAGCCAACAATAAGAAGAAAGAAAAAGAAGCATTTAAGATTTGTCTTGAAAAGATCAGGAAGCATGGTCTTGAGATGAAGCTGATTGATGCGGAATATACCTTTGATAATAATAAAGTATTGTTTTACTTTACCGCTGACGGAAGAATTGACTTCCGTGAACTGGTGAAGGATCTGGCGTCCGTGTTTAAGACAAGAATCGAGCTGCGTCAGATCGGTGTCCGTGATGAGACAAAGATTCTTGGAGGAATCGGTATCTGCGGAAGAGAGCTGTGCTGTCACAGCCATCTGTCCGAGTTTATCCCGGTATCCATTAAGATGGCAAAGGAGCAGAACCTTTCCTTAAATCCAACGAAGATTTCCGGTGTGTGTGGAAGACTGATGTGCTGTCTGAAGCATGAGGAAGAAACCTATGAAGAATTAAACCGCAGACTTCCGAACGTGGGAGATCGCGTAACCACAGATGACGGTTTTAAGGGTGAGGTACACAGTGTAAATGTACTCCGTCAGCTAGTGAAGGTTTTAATTGATGTGGATAATGAAAAAGAACTCAGGGAATATAAGGTAGAGCAGCTTCGTTTCCGTAGAAAACACAGGCATAATAAGGTAGATGTTGCGGACGAGGAGCTGAAGGCTTTGGAGAAGCTGGAAAGGGAAGAACCGAAATCCAAGCTGGAGGACAATTAAGAAGTGCTGAAGCCGAATGAACGAATTGATGATCTGCAGCGGAATAACTACAGGATTATTCAGGATCCGGAGCGCTTCTGCTTCGGAATGGATGCAGTCTTACTTTCCGGATTTGCAAAAGCAAAGGAAGGCGATCATGTCATCGATCTGGGAACAGGTACCGGTATTATTCCCATTCTGATGGAAGCGAAGACTAAGGCATCCAATCTGGTCGGGCTGGAAATTCAGCCGGAAAGCGCCGATATGGCACAACGGAGTGTGGAGCTGAATCATCTGGAAAAGAAAATCCGGATTGTGACGGGAGATATCAGGGAAGCTTCTTCTATCTTTGGAGCAGCAACGTTTGATGTAGTGACCAGTAACCCTCCGTACATGACAGAGCATCACGGAATTACGAATGAAAAGTCGCCCAAGGCGATTGCCCGTCATGAGCTTTTGTGTACTCTGGAGGATGTCATCTGTCAGGCAGCAAAACTGCTTCGTCCCGGTGGCAGCTTTTATATGGTTCACAGACCGTTCCGGTTGGTTGATATTATGGTACTGATGCGCGAGTACCATTTGGAACCGAAACGGATGAAGCTGGTTTATCCATACATTGATAAAGACCCCAATATGGTTCTGATTGAAGGATTAAGGGGTGGAAGGCCACGCATGACCGTGGAAAAGCCGTTGATTGTTTATAAGGAACCCGGAGTCTATACGGATGAAATATATGAAATTTACGGATATTGAGGGAATGAAAAGGGGAAAACATGTCTGGAACATTATATTTATGTGCTACACCGATTGGAAATCTCGGGGATATTACCCAGAGAGTACTGGATACGCTTGCAGAGGTGGATCTGATTGCTGTAGAGGATACCAGAAATACGATTAAGCTTCTGAATCATTTTAAGATCAAGAAGCAGATGACAAGCTATCATGAATTTAACAAATTTGAAAAGGCAGAGGAACTGATCGCTCTTTTACAACAGGGGAAGAACATAGCACTGGTTACCGATGCAGGAACTCCGGCGATTTCGGATCCGGGCGAGGTATTGGTAAAGAGGTGTCACGAAGAAGAGATTCCTGTGACCTCCCTGCCCGGGTGCTGTGCACTGATCACTGCACTTACTTTATCGGGACTTCCTACGAGGAGGTTCTGTTTTGAAGGATTTCTTCCAAGGGAGCGGAAGGATCGTAAGGTGATTCTGGAGGATCTGCAAAGAGAAACAAGGACTATTATTCTGTATGAAGCACCACATCACCTATACAAGACGCTTTTGGAGCTTAGGGATGCCCTTGGAGATCGAAAAATAGTACTCTGTAAAGAACTTACCAAAAAATTCGAATCTGTTACAGAGGGCAGACTGTTCGAAATTACGCATTATTATGAAACACATGATCCCCGGGGCGAGCATGTACTTGTCTTAGAAGGAATCGATCGTAAGAAGCTGCTGCATGAGGAACAGAAAACCTGGGAAGAGATGTCTTTACAGGAACATATGGCTTTTTATGAAGAGCAGGGCTATGAAAACAAGGATGCCATGAAAATGGTGGCCAAAGATCGCGGTGTTACGAAACGGGAAATTTATCAGAGATTACTGCAAACGAAATAACGTCATTTTTAAATTTACATATATTAGCAAATTGGTACTTGTAATTTGAATAAAATGTAGTATCATTAAGATAGAAATAGTAGTACTTTAGTCTGGATTAGTAATTCCAGCAGTATGGAAAGGAAGTGTGGAATATGCGCAGGAAATTAAGCATATTACTCAGCATCATGCTTTTAGCGGCATTCGCATTGAATGGATGTGGCAAGAGTGGTTCTGTTTTGGATCAGGCAGCATGGAGAGATGATACGGTTCCCAGTGATGGTATCGTATATATTGAACCTGAGATGGTCAGCCTGGCAGCAGAGCTTTCCGGAACATCCGCTTCTCAGGCAGCTTCCAAGGCAGCCTTTGAGCTTGCTAACCAGCAGAGAGCTGCAGCAGGACTTAGTGCTTTGACCTGGAATTCCGGTCTTGAGCAGGCAAGCGCAGTACGTGCCGTAGAAGCATCACAATCGTTCTCACATACCAGACCTGATGGTTCAGACTGGTGGACTGTGAACAGTAATTTAATGTATGGTGAGAATCTTGCAAAAGGTTATGATTCTGCCGATGCAGCAGTACAGGCCTGGATGGCATCACCGACACATAAGGCAAACATTATGGATGCAGAATTTACCTCCGGAGCAATTGCAATTCATGTAAGCAACGGACAGTGGTTCTGGGCACAGGAATTTGGATATTAAACCCATAGTGAATAACACAATA
>CAKTGD010000117.1 GCA_934561335.1 uncultured Oscillospiraceae bacterium | reverse complement strand
TCTGGGGTGTTTCCTACTATCTGGTGGATCTGTGCCTTGAAGAATTGCAGCCCATGAATCTGAATGCTTTCCGCTTTTTACTGGCTTTTCTGGTGCTGGCGCCCATTTTCCGGAAAAAGCTGCGGCATATCAGCCGCGCTACCCTAACATACAGCCTGATCATCGGCACACTGCTGGTGGGCGTTTACGCGGGGGCCACCTATGGCGTGGCCAACACCTCCATTTCCAATGCCGGGTTTATCTGTGCCCTGCCGGTGGTATTCACGCCGCTGCTGGATTTTCTATTCAACCGCCGCAGGCCGGATCGGAAGCTGGGCATCGCCTTGGTGCTGTGCACCGTGGGGCTGGCGCTGCTGACGCTTAACGAGGCCTTTCGCCCCGCCAGCGGCGACCTGATCTGTCTGATCTGCGCCGTGTGCTACGCCGCCGACATGCTGGTAACGGAGCGGGCCGTCAAGTCGCCGGAGGTGGACGCTCTGGCGCTGGGCGTATGTCAGTTGGGCGCGGCGGGTGTGCTGATGCTGCTGGTATCCGCTGTTGTCGAGCGGCCCCATCTGCCCCAATCTCCCAAGATCTGGGGTGCCGCCATCTTTCTGGGGTTATTCTGCTCGGGTGTCGCCTTTGTGGTGCAGGCAGTGGCCCAACAATACACAACCGCCAGCCATGTGGGCGTGATTTTCACGCTGGAGCCGGTATTTTCCTGCATTGTGGCGTTTGCCTTCGCAGGAGAAAAGCTGCTGCCGCGCGGCTACGCAGGCGCAGCCCTGATGCTGCTGAGTCTGCTGATTATCGAGGGCAACTGGAGCAGCTTTTTCAAGAAAAAACAGGCAGCCTGAAAAACGGCCTGCACCTTTCCGGTGCAGGCCGTTTTTCACTATTTATCCTGACAGTCGCGGGACTTGGGCGCGGGATGCATTTCATGCTCCTTTCCGGTAATAATCCGGGGCACGACCTTGATAATTTGCGCCGGGCAGTTTGCCATCACCTCGTCAAAGCGGCCCATCCCCTTGGGGTCAAAGGTCGTACACAGCAGCAGCATGGCCTTGGTTTTCTCTCCCTCGTCCGTTACCACCTCCGCACGGCCCTGAAAAGATGCGCTGCGATAGGCGGTGGTGAATCTGTTGGGGAGCAGCGTGGCGGTGGATACGGCTGTCACGCACACCGGCGCGCCGTCCTTCAGCAGCGCCCATCGCTCGCCGGCGCCGGCACAGTGAAAGTACAGTACCCGATAGACATCGTCACCCACTGCGTTTACCGGCGTGGCATAGGGTGTGCCGTCTGGCCGCACCATGGACACGGTGGCGTATACAGAGTGCTTCAGCACATCCCAGGCAAAGGCTTCGTCCCGTTCACATTCTTTTCTGCGCATGACAAACTCCTCCCGCAGTGATAGATTATTTCCATTGTGGCGCAAAACGCCCTTTTTGTCAAGAAAAAAGAGCCGTCCGGCGGGATGGCTCTTTTTATTAAAAATAGACTCAGTCGGTATAGGCAACCGCCTTATCATACAGCGCCTCGACATCGGCATCAGGCTTGCGGCTGAGCAGGGACACCACAACGCAGGCAAGCAGACCGGCCGCCGTACCGGGGATGATCTCATAAATTCCGGTGGAGGACAGGCACAGCAGCCACAGCACATCCACGGCGGCGCCTACCAGAATACCGGCCACCGCACCTGAGAAGGTAAATCTCTTCCAGAACAGGCTCAGCATAATTGCCGGGCCAAAAGCAGCGCCGAATACGCCCCATGCATTGGACACCAGCGACATGATCGTACCGGCCTCGGGATCGGAGGCGATCAGCAGCGCAACCACGGCAATGGCCAGCACCACAAGGCGGCCCGCCCACAGCATTTCCTTCTCACCGGCCTGACCCTTGCGGATCACAGGCTTATACACATCGCTGGCAAAGGCGCTGGCCGCCGTCAGCAGCTGGGAGTCCGCCGTGGACATGGACGCCGCCAGCACGGCAGACAGCAGAATGCCGGAGACAACGCCGGGGAAGATGCGGCGCACCATGGTGATAAACACCAGGGAATGGCCGTTGATGGTCTCATCAAAGCCCAGGAAAAGACGGCCGATAATGCCCACCAGCGCGGCAAAAATCACGATCAGCAGCGTCCAGCTGATACCGATTTTGGCGGATTTCTTCAGCGACTTCTGGGATTCCAGAGACATAAAGCGGATGATGATATGGGGCATACCGAAGTAGCCCAGACCCCAGCCAAGACCGGAAACGATGTCCTTCCAGCTGCTGAAGGGATTGAAGAAGTTGGGGGTATCCACCGGATGAACACCCACGCCCTTGAGCATGAACAGGGCGAAGATGGGCGCCACCAGCAGCGCCGCCAGCATCAGCATACCCTGGAAGAAGTCCGTCCAGCACACGGCGGAGAAGCCGCCCAAAAAGGTATAACCGATGATAATGATCGACGCCACATACATGGCTACCGTCTCATTCACGCCGGTCACCGTGTTGAACAGCGTGCCGCAGGCCTTGACGCTGGAGGCGGCGTAAATGGTGTAGGCCACCAGAAAGATCACAGCGCAGATAATTTGCAGCGCCTTTGACTTGGACAAAAAGCGGTTGGTCAGGTACTGGGGGATCGTAATGGAGTCGTCGGCCACAATAGAGAAGCGGCGCAGGCGCGGTGCTTCACACAGCCAGCTGATGGTATAGCCGATGGCCAGACCCACTGAGATCCACAGCTGGCCAAGGCCCAGCGCATAGATGGAGGTAGGCAGGCCCATCAGCACCCACGCGCTCATGTCGGACGCGCCGGCAGACAGCGCCGTGACCCACGGCCCCATCTGGCGGCCGCCAAGGAAATAGGTCTTGTCGCCGCCGTTGCGGTTTTTGAAAAAGAAATAGATGCCGATGCCCAGCATGAACACCAGATAGATCAGAAATACAATCGCTTCAGATAGATTCATGTCTCTTGCTTCTCCTTAACATACACACGGTGTCACCCATCCACACAATGATGGGTTTCTTCCGCTTTTCTCAGCGGCCAGTATACCACAACTTTTATTAGACCGAAATACAGAACAGTGTACAGAATTCATTCTGTACATTGTTCTGTTAATTCCGTGTTTATTCTTTTATTTTAGCTGTTTTTTTAATAGACGATATTCAATAACAGGATATGGGCGGAAATAAATATTTTGTCAATCCGCACGGTAACTGCTCAAAAACATGGGCATTGTCCGGTCGGCATAGCGCGCCAGCGAGTAGCCGCCATCGGCCAGACACCAGTCGTACATCAGCCCATGCTCGAACATGGCGTAGTCGTTGATGATCTCATTGGCCGTCAGATCGCCGCGCAGCTCGCGGCGCTCCAGCCCCTGCCGCACCACCTGATGCAGCAGCTTGAAGTAGGTACGGTCACGGCTGAGGAGGTGCTTTTCCCCCTTGGTGGTCAGCTGCGTGGAAAAAAGCCGCGCCAGCAGCTCCACCGACACTGTGTTGTCGATCATCACAAACAGCTCGTGGTTCATGTAGATGAGCTTGTCCACGGCGTCCATATCCGGGTCCATTTCCTGCCGCAGCTGCTCATATTTTTCATCAAAGATCATGGACAGCGAGCCCAGCAGCGCATCTTTGCCCTCAAAATAGTGATAAAAGCTGCCCTTGGAGGTTTCCGACTCAAAAATAATATCCTCCACCGTGGTATTGTCATACCCCTGCTCGTAGAAAAGCTTCCACGCAGCAGAGACAATCCGGCCCTTTGTATTGCGTCCCGATTTACGAGGCACGGCGGCCACCTCCTCCCTGTTTTGTCAGCCGCCGCAGCGGCTCGGTAACCAGCCCTCGCTCATAGCGGTTCAATCCGAACAGCCACATCGACAGGGCGTACACCGCCACAAAGGCGCATCCCGGCAAAATCAGCTCCCAATAGCTGGCCGGATGGACAAATACCGCCAGCAGCACCGCTGTCACAGCCGGCAGCACCATGGCCGGCATCAGATGGAAGATATGATGCCAGAAGGCGGGGATGTTCAGGCCGATGCGCCGGTAGTAGTACCAGTTCATCAGTATGACATTGCCCACCAGCGTGGCGATTGCCGTGCCCACAGCGGCGCCCAGTCCCTGCCACTTCATGCACAGTGGGATCGACAGCACCGCGTTGCCCAGCGCCACACCCAGATAGGTCAGCGACCGGAATTTGTGCATATTCTTGGCCCGCTGGATCTCGATGCCCACCGTCTGGATATTGGTCCACAGGCAGGCGAAAAACAGCAGCAGCGTCGTCCAGTAGTCGATGGCGAACATATCACCGCCGCCCCACAGCACCACAAAGGACTGGCCCACCGCCACAAATCCCAAGAAAATACCGGCCAGCAGGATAAATTGCAGCCGTCCCACCCGGGTGAACAGCGCATCCAGCTGCCGCATGGGCGCATTGGCGGCCACCAGCCGGTGAACGCGGGGCGTCATCACATTGGAGATGGCATTGCCGAAAGAGAGGTAAAAGGTATTCAGCTGGGCGGCAATCACATAAATGGTCACGGCCGTGGAGCCATGGAGCCACGTCAGCAGCAGCCGGTCAATGGACCAGTTGAAGTTGTCCACCACGATGCCCAGAAATACATACAGCGTGAAGCCGAACATCTCCCGCAGCAGACCGAAATCATATCCGCGAAAGAGAAACTGCATCCGCAGCCGGGTCAGACAGTAAAAGATGTTGATCACGCCGCTGAGAACGGTAAAGATCAGCGAAACAATGGTCAGCGTCACACTGCGGTAGCCGATCAGCAGCAGAGGGATCATAATAAGGGGGTTGAGCACCTGCTTGCCCATGGCCACGATCTTCTGGAACAGATACCGCTCGTTGATGGTCACATGGGACTCAAACACGCTGATGGGGAAGGTCAGCGCGGCGTTGACGGTCATGATCCGCAGCAGCTTCTCCGCCAGGGCGATCTC
>CAKTGD010000116.1 GCA_934561335.1 uncultured Oscillospiraceae bacterium | reverse complement strand
TCATTCCCTGGAACTGACCACCCTCTGCGATGTCCTCGTCGATAAAGTTCAGAATAAAGTTTTTGCTCTCCGCTACCTCCTCGGTCTCAGGGGTATTGGTCTTTCTTTCCTCGGTCATTGTCTCACACTCCTTATGGTTGTTGTCTATGGCGAAAAGCCAGAATGATATTATACTCGCTCCAGCCGCAGATTGCAAGGGGTTTGCCGTACCGTCCCCGCATTTTTACAGTGCGTCGAACTCCTCGCGGCTCAGCAGCAGATTCAGCGCGTCCAGCAGCCCCGTGGTGGTCAGATGTTCCGGCAGCTGCATCGTTCGCAGCACTTCAGCGCGCCGCTGAGCGCTGCCCGGACCGATCAGCCCCTTATCCATCAGGTCAGCACGGGTAATGTCGGCGCTGCGCCGGGCGGTTGCCCCCTCCCCTTCAAAGGTAGCGCCGCAGCGCCGCAGCGCGGTCAGCAGCACATCGGGAGACATACCCTCCACGCCCAGCTTCCCCTCTTTTCCGCCTTTGCGCTTGCGGCGCTCCTTGCCCATTATGTCGGGAACATACGCCTGCTTTACCTGCTCTGGCGGCAGTGCGCCCTTGAGGTAGTTGCGGATCACAAAACCGGCGCCGTCCGGGTCCGTCAGCAGGATCACGCCTCTTTTCTCCGCCAGACGGCGGAAATAGGACAGCTTGGCCTTATCCCGGAATACCCCGAAGCCCTCAGTGGTCAAAATCACCGCGTCCACCACCTGCGACAGCGCATTTTTATCGTAGCGTCCCTCCACGATCAGCACCTCGCGGATCTGCGGCTTCATCGCACACCTGCCAATTCCATCAAAAACACCTTCAGCTCCGCCTCGCTGTCCATTCCCCGCTCGCTTTTCATGCGGCGATCCAGCTTCTGGCAGCGGATAACGGCGCTGCTGCACCAATCGTGATCCACCTTTCTCGCCGCCTGCATCAGCAGCTTGGCGGGATAGTCACTGCTCATGCCCCACAGCTGCTTGAGCCAAAAGCGATCCTTCCCCGCATCCAGCGCCATACGGGCGGTGTACAGCCGCCGCAGCTCCTTCCCGATTGCCGCCAGAATGACGATCGGCTCGGTCTGCATCCGCAGCAGCTCCGAGAGCAGCCGGGCCGCCTCGTCGTATTTCCTTGCGGTGATGCAGTTGGTCATGTCAAACACCCGGGCATCCAGTATGGGGTCGGCCACGGCGTTGATGTCGTCAATGGTGATCCGCTCCTGTTTGGCATAGGCGGCAATCTTCTCAATTTCCGGTACCAGCTCGGTCATCAGCGTGCCGCAGGTGAACAGCAGATGGTCGGCGGTGGTGGGATCAATGTCATGGCCCAGCGCCGCAAAGCGGCGGCGCAGCCAATTGACCAGCTGCTGCCGCTCCTGCTGGGCAAACTCCACTACGCAGACGTGGTCATCCAGCGCCGCGCACAGCTTTTTCATCTTGCCGTCCCGCTTATAGCTCAGCGTATCGTAAATGAATATCAGCGTGCAGTATTCCGGAAAATCCCCCAAAAGTCCAATGAGCGCATTGCGCTGCCCCTCGTCCAGTTTGAAAAGATCCATATCCTCCACCGTCACCAGCGTGTGCTGGGCCATCATGGGCATGGCCTCAACCGTCTCGCTCAGCATCTGCACCGTCAGGCCCTTGCCGTTGAGATGATGGTCGTTGAATTCCTCAAACCCGGCGGGAATCAGCAGCTGCCGCACCTGCTGAAGGTAGCGGGTACGCAGATACGTCTCCTCACCGTGGAAAATATATATATTTTGCAGCTGTCCTGCCTTCAGGTCGGATTTCAGCCGGACAAAGCCCTTATTCTCCGCCATTCTCTTCTCCTCCGTAAATCGTAATCGTGCCCTCCTCGTCCGTGCGCCGCACAGCGGCGCCTGCCGCCTCCAGCCGGGCAACTGTTTCCGGCGCCGGATGGCCATAGCTGTTGTCGCCCACACTGATAATCGCCACTTCCGGGCGGATCGCTGCCAGAAACGCTTCGTCCGAGCTGTAACGAGAGCCGTGGTGGCTCACCACCAGAATCTCCACATCCGGAAGCGGATACTTTTTCAGCAGCGCCCGCTCCGTGCTGCCCTTCATGTCACCGGTAATCAGCACATCCAGATCACCGGCGCTGCCCAGCACGGTCAGTCCCTGTTCATTCATGTCGCCCTCACCCACCGGCGGATAGAGCGTCACTGTAATCTCTCCAAAGGTCGTCTGCGTGGTGTCCCTGACCCATATCACCTGAATACCGTACTGCTCTGCCAGCGCCAGCAGCCGTTCGCGCACGCCGTATTCATCCTCCATATCCGGCAGATACAGCGCATCCACCTGCAAACGTGTCAAAAGGGTATATAATCCATTGGTATGATCGGCGTGAAAATGGGTCACCGCCACCGCCTTGAGGTGATGCACGCCCATGGCCTCCAGCTCGCCTACCGCCCGTGCGCCGGCGTCAATATATCCGTTCGAGCTGCCGCAGTCCACCAGCATGGCCTCTCCCGCGGTGTAGAGCACCACGCTTTCCCCCTGTCCCACATCCAGCACCGCCACGTCCATGCTTCCGGCGCGGTAATGCAGGCTGTTGCCCCAGATCGCCGCCGCCAGCATCACCACGCTCAGCGCGGCGGCAAGGGCAAATTTCCGTTTGCGCCAGCGCCTGACCGCGGCGCAAAGGCCGAACATCAGGTAGCTGCATACCATCCAGAGGCGCAAAAAGGGATTGTCAAAATACACCGCATGATACCGCCAGCGGGTCAGCCGGTAAGCGATCCACAGAACGGCCCGCGTCATGCCAAAGGCCACCCAGCCCAGTATACGCGCCGCCGGCAGCCATAAAAAGCCGGCCAGCACGGTGAGAAAGGCCGCCATAAAGCCATAGCCCGCAAGGGGCACCGCCAGCAGGCTGGCCAGCGGCGACACCAGCGAGAGCGTGTTGAAATAATAGGCCGCCAGCGGCACCGTACAGACCATGGCCCCCAGCGAAACGGACAGGCTGGCCGCCACAAAGGACAGCACCACGCGCAAGCGCCTGCTGCTGCCGTGATACCAGCCGAAAAGCAGCCTGTACAGCCGTCCGCTCAGCAGCACGATGCCGAAGGTGGCGGCAAAGCTCAGCTGCAAGCTGACAGATGCCGCCGCAAAGGGATTGCAAAGCAGTATGACCAGCAGCGCCAACCCCAGGCTGGTCAGCGGGTCGCTGTCCCGCTTGAAGAGGGGCGCCAGCAGCAGGCATATCTGCATCACGCAGGCCCGCACCACCGAGGGTGTCAGGCCCACCATGCACATATAAAAGAGCAGCGCCGCAATACTGACGCCGCAGTAAAGCCGGCGGCGGTAGCGGGGCAGCAGCAGCCCCAGCAGCGTCACCAGAAAAGCACAGTGCAGGCCGGATACCGCAAACAGATGGGCCAGACCCGCTCCCTGCATGATGGCGTAGTCCTCATCTGAAATATCACAGGTGTCGCCTGTCAGCTCAGCGGTAATGAAGGCAGCTGTCCGTTCATCATCCCAGATGGCATGGATCCTTTCACGAAAAGCCCGGTTCATCCGCTGGGGCCACCAGCGGACAGTGTCCGCTGTCCCCTGCCCGGCAGAAAATTCCCCGCGCTGGTACAGCAGGGCAAACACACCGCGGGAGGTAAAGGTCGTCAGCCGCGTTTCCCGGAGCTGTGCCGCATCGTTCCACAGGGCGGTACCGGAAACCGTATTGCCCGGCTGAAGGGTCATCAGCGATTCATCGCCGTACAGCAGTACCTTGCATAGCGGCACGCCGTCAAGGCTCAGCGTCACCCGTGCTCCATGTTCACTCTGCGTCGGATAGGCGCAGACCACGCCGGAAAAGGGAAGCTCCCGGCCGCAGCGCTCCAGAACAGGCTGCTGCACCAGCTGCTGATAGCCGCAAAACCAGAGCAGCGCCGCAGCGGCGGAAGCGGCGATCAGCGCGGCTCTCTTTCCCTGCCGCCACCGTCTGCGCAGCAGGAAAAAGACCAAAAACACCACTGCCAGCACACCGGCCGCAGGCAGATACCAGCCCCGCTCGGGAAGCAGCGCCGCCGTCAGCGTAACAGCGGCAAAGGAAAAGGCAGCCGTGGCCAGTGTGCGCATATGCTCTCTCCCCTTTCCCGTAAGCTCGCATGACATGATTATACCAAACTCCGCCTGCATGGGCAACAAAAATCCCGCCCTATCGGGCGGGATTTTCAGAGAAAGGCTTATTTGCTCTGTGTCAGCTTGTCGCTGCACTTCTGCATGAAGCGGGCGTTGTCGATGACGGCCCTTGTGTGGGTACCCTCGCCGATCAGGCCGTCCTCATCGGAGGCGGTGATCTTGAAGGTGATCATCTTGCCGTTGGCGGAGACGCCCGTTACCTCGGCGGTAGCGGAGATCTTCATGCCCACAGGCGTGGGGGCCAGATGGCTGGAGGCAATCTCCACGCCCACAGTACCCTTGCTCTCCGGCAGCTCACCTTGTACGCACCACATGGCGGCGCACTCCATCAGCCCCATCATATAGGGGGTGCCCAGCACCTCCAAACCGCCGGAGCCAACGGCCTTGGCGGTCATGTCAGCGGTGACGGTTTTTTCCGCCGTATAGGTCATGCCGACTTCGATCATATCGTTTCCTCCAAACTCGAAAGCTTTTCTTGCTGCACGAATGTTATACGCCCAGCTGTGTCCACAGCTTGTCGTAGAACTTCAGCGTCTCCTGGGGCAGATTCACATAGAGCTCGCAGCGGTTCAGCACATCGGCCGGTGCCGCCATGATATTGTAGAGCTCCTGATCCAGCGCCTCGCCGTTCTGCTCCTCGTAGTAGGCGGGGTACTCCGCCAGCGCCTCGGCGTTGGGGGAGGCATACCAGATGTAGTCCATGTTGGCCAGATTGGCGTCCGTTCCGGCGATGAAGTTGATCCACTCCTCCGCCTCGGACA
>CAKTGD010000115.1 GCA_934561335.1 uncultured Oscillospiraceae bacterium | reverse complement strand
GATATGGTCAGTGCCATCTATGTAGGTGCGCCGGACAAGTCTTCCGGCAAACGTCAGCAGAAAATCGAAATTTACTATGATGGTGCAGGCTTTATTCCGCTAAACTTATTGATGCAAAGAGAAACGGCGTGACCGAAGTCACACCGTACTCTCCCCGAAAATCGGGACTTTTAATTTTTCCTGTTTTACGGGCATCGCCCGAAGCCCCGGTATCACTTTGAGGCGCTATGAGCCGCATCTATCATACACAAGACCTCCCGGCAGTCGTCCGGGAGGTCTTGTGTACGGAAAAGAAAAGGAAGTTTTTACAAACTCCGCAGCAGCTCGTTCAGCTCCTCCTTGGAGCGATAGCCCACCGCTTTGGCGACGGGCTGTCCGTCCTTGAATACCACCAGCATGGGGATGCTGGATACCTGAAAGCGCATGGCAAGCTCCATCTGCTCGTCCACGTTGATTTTGCCCACCTTGAGGGTATCGGCGTTCTCCTCGGCGATCTCGTGCAGCACGGGAGAGAGCATCTTGCAGGGCCCGCACCAGTCGGCATAGAAGTCCAGCAGAACGGGCTTATCGGCGCGCAGCACCTCGTTATCAAAATTTTCAGCAGTGATTTTCAGTTCAGCCATGGTAAAGGCTCCTTTCTTTCATAAGCGTATACATAGATAGTATGGTCAGTCTGCCAGAGACTTATAATAGAGCATACAGTGACAGAAGCCCTCATAGTTGGGATCGGCCATCTGGTCCTTGAACTCCTGACACATACACTTGGTGGCCTCGGTACGCTCCAAGCGGCAGGGGCAGTATCCGCCGGTACGCTTCAGCCCCTCGCGGATGGTATTGACGACCGCCTGATCGGGATTGAGCTTGATCTTCATTTCCGTCACCTCTTTCTTGGTTGTGGCTCTATCATAGCAGACCTTCCCTCGCCATTCTGTAACAAAGTCACATTTATAGAAAAAATCCGACGCTTTTTTTGCGTCGGATCTTTTTTATACCATCTGCCGCAGACCGTCCTTGTCCCGCAGTGTGATGGCGCCGCGCTTCAGCTCCACCAGACCTTCCTCGGAGAAGGTTTTGAGCATCCGCGCCACCGCCTCACGCGCCGAGCTGATGTGCTGGGCCAGCTGCTCGTGGGTCATACGGATCGTATCGGAGCCGGTGCGCGCCGCCTCGGAGAGCAGAAACTCCGCCAGCCGCCGGTCAAGTCCCTTGAACAGGATCTGCTGCATGGCCCACATCACGTCGGAAAACCGCTGGGTGGCCAATTCGTAGAGGAAGCAGCGGACAGAAAGATTCTGTTCTTTCAGCGCGGCTATGATGCCGGCGGGGATGACGAGTACCTCCGTCTCCTGCTGGGCGGTCATCTGGGTATCAAAGGTGATCTGACTGATGACGCAGGACGCCGACAGGACGCACAGCTCGCCGGGGTACAGGCGGAACAGCGTCACCTCTCTCCCCTCGTCAGAGAGGAGGTAGGTGCGTATCTCGCCGGAGAGCACCAGCAGCAGCCCCAGACATTCGCTGCCGCCGTCGTGGATGAGGACGCCCTTTTCATACCGGTGCACCATCACGGCGCGCTCTATTATTTCTTTCTCTTGTTCTGTCAACAGCGGCCAGAACGGAACACGGCGCAACGCTTCTTCCATGGAACGCCTCCTAAAAGCTCACTTTGTGCTTTTCGCCTTGCGGATGGCCTCTGTCATGCGGGCAAGTCCCGTTTCAATGATGCTGCGGGGCATGGCCAGATTCAAGCGGACATACCATGCGGCGTTGCCCACAAACATGGCGTTGCCGCCCTCCAGCAGCACGCCCGCCTTGTTGGCAAAGAAGTCAGGCAAGTCGGTGCCCTCCGGCAGGCACTTGTTCATATCCATCCAAGCGAGATAGGTGGCCTCCGGGATATACATCACCGCCTCGGGCAGCTCACGAATCAGGAACTCCTTTGCGAAAGCAAAGTTGCCGTCCAGATACTCCTTCAGCGCCTCATGCCACGCGCCGCCATGCTCATAGGCGGCCTTGGCCGCCGTCAGGGACAGAGGGTTCACCGTGCCGAACAGCTTCTCCCGCTCCTTGAAGCGGCGGCGAATGGCTGCGTCGCGGATGATGATGTTGGAGAACGCCAGTCCCGCCAGATTGAAGGTCTTGCTGGGCGCCATGCAGGTGATAAGCTTGGGATAATCAGCCATGACTTTGGCCATGGGGATATGGCGGCGGCCGCAGCGGATCAGGTCACAGTGGATCTCATCGGACACCACCCACAGGTTATACTTCCGCATGATCTCACCGGCGCGGCGCAGCTCCTCCTCCGTCCACATACGGCCGGTTGGGTTCTGGGGATTGCACCAGAATACCAGCTTGCAGCCGGGGTCGGCGCACTTCTTTTCAAAGTCCTCAAAGTCCAGTTCAAAGGTGCCGTCAGCCTTTTTATGCAGCGGCGAGGTCAGCACGTCCACATCAGAGTACTCCGCCGCGTGGGCGAAACAACCATAGGCAGGGGTGTTTACCAGCACCTTCTCGTCCTTGGTGCAGAGTATTCCTACCAGTTGATAAAGAGCGGGAACAATGCCCGGCGTTATGCACAGCTCCTCCTGCGGGAAACTCCAGTCGTAGTGATCCATGCACCACTTGGAAAATGCATTGTAATATGTGTCATCGTACAGGCCGGTATAGCCGAAGATGCGGCGGTCGATACGCTGGCGCAGGGCATCCAGAATCTCTGGGGCCACGCCGAACTCCATGTCGGCCACCCACATGCGGACGAACTCCTCGTCCTTATAGGGAAACACCTTCTCCGGGCCGGCATGGAAGATGTAGCCCCGGAAGCCGTCGGTATTCAAAGCGTTTGTGTGGCGGCGGTCGATAATCTCATCAAAGTTGTAAGTCATGATTTCTCCTTGTGTTATAAAGTCGTAGTTTCTGTTGTGCCCATTATAGAGCGGATACAAGGATAGCGGAAGATATGGGTTGAATAATGAGCGACTATGAAATTTATGAGTATCGCTTAGTGGCAGCCGTGATGGCCGCAGCCATGATCGCCACACGTATGGCCGCCCTCGCCATGAGCATGGTCGTGATGGTCGCAGCGGACATTGGGGTTATAGCCGAGATTTCCTGCCAGCAGTGCGTTCACCGCAGCATCTGCCTCACCGCTGACACCGCCGTAGAGTTTGATGCCTGCCTCCGCCAGTGCAGCCTGCGCACCGCCGCCAATACCACCGCAAATCAGGGTGTCCACACCCTGCTGCATCAGAAAACCGGCCAGCGCGCCGTGGCCGCTGCCGTTGGTATCCACCACTTCCTCACGGACAATCTTACCGTCTGCCACCTCGTAGAGCTTAAACTGCGCCGTGTGACCGAAGTGCTGAAAGATTTGACCGTTTTCATAGGTAACTGCGATTTTCATGATGGTTTCTCCTTTACGTTCGTTATCAGAATTTGTTTCTTTAATTTCGTGCATCCGGCAGCCGCGGCCACAGCGCTGCTGTTCCTGCCCGCCGCAGATGCGGTAGTTGCCGCCGGTAATGCGCAGCGGCTTACCGTGGACAAGACACGCCGCAATCTTGCGCCGGGCGCTTTCATAGATTTCCTGTACGGTGGAGCGGGAAATATCCATCTGCCGGGCGCACTGCTGGTGCGTCTGTCGTTCCAGGTCCACCAGACGGATAACCTCATATTCGTCCAGCGTCAGCAGGATCGGCTCTCCCCCCATGTATCCATCGGGACAGAATACCTCAATCTGCGGTGCGCCGCAGATCCTCCGGCACCGTGGTGGTCTTGCCATTGGTTTGCCTCCTCATTTTCGGTATATACCGATTATAATACAGGATTTGAGAAAGTCAATAGAGAATTTTGCAAAAATAATCGCCGAAAGTGTTTTCCGAAAGCTTCCAAACGAACCCGTTCCCCACTCTTTTTGAACGCAGCGGGGGCGAATACTTCCTCGGCACGAATCGTCGTCCAAAAAACAGTCACGCGACAAGAGCAAATGGCTCTTGACAGGAAAGAACAACTGTGGTAGTATTTAGTTCACTTTTGAACTATCTATTTTTGAACATATGGAGTACAGCAATGAATCTGAGTATGGAATTTTCACGAAAACTGGCGCTGGCCTACCATCAGGCCTGCAAGCCGCTGTGCCAGCAGCTGAAGCTGCCGCAAACCGCCTTTGACATTCTGCTGTTTCTGGCCAACAATCCCAACTATCAGACTGCAGCCGATATTGTGGAGGTACGAAAAATCAAGGCCAATCTGGTGTCTGTAAATGTTGAAAAGCTTGTAAAAGACGGTTATTTAACAAGGCAAGCGGTGGTCGGTGACCGGCGCAAAACCCAACTGCTCTGCACCGAAAAGGCACAGCCCGTGATTGAAAAGGGCCGCGCTCTGCAAGCCGTCTTTTTCGACCGGCTGTTTGAAAACACCAACGAAACCATGCGTGCGGCATTCTTTGAAACCATACGTGTTATGAGCCAAAACCTTGACACTCTGCTGAAGGGAGAACTTCTATTATGACAATTTTGTTTACGATTCTCGTCACCTTTTTCGCCGGCATGGGTGCCGGACTGGGTACCGGCTTTGCAGGGATGAGCGCCGCTGCCGTAATCAGCCCCCTGCTGATCACCTTTCTGGATATGGATCCCTATATGGCGGTGGGTATTGCGCTTTCTTCGGACGTGCTGGCCAGCGCCGTTTCCGCTTACACCTATGGCAAAAACAAGAATCTGGATATCCGCAACGGCCTTATTATGATGGTCAGCGTACTGGCCTTTACTGTGGTGGGCAGCTATATCGCCAGTCTGCTGCCCTCCGCCACCATGGGCAGTTTTTCCGTGTTCATGACGTTTCTGCTGGGTGTCAAGTTTATTGTAAAGCCTGTCATGACCACAAAAGAGGCCATGCTGGCGGTGTCGCCGGGAAAGCGGGCCGTCCAGTCCGTGAT
>CAKTGD010000114.1 GCA_934561335.1 uncultured Oscillospiraceae bacterium | reverse complement strand
AATCGGGCGATATCAGCAAAGGCTGAACGCAATATATTTCTCAAAGAGAGGGTAAAATCATGTACGAAGACAAGACCTTAGTTTGCAAAGAGTGTGGCAATGAGTTCGTGTTCACCGCCGGTGAGCAGGAGTTTTATGCTGAGCGCGGTTTCCAGAACGAACCCCAGCGCTGCAAGGCCTGCCGCGACGCTCGCAAGAACGCTGCCCGCGGTCCCCGCGAGTATTTCACCGCTGTTTGCGCGGCTTGCGGCGGCGAGGCCAAGGTGCCTTTTGAGCCCAAGTCCGACCGTCCCGTTTATTGCAGCGATTGCTTCGCCAAGATGCGCCAGAACGGCTAACACTCACACCACACACATTGCTTTTATGTAATAAAAAATGCCGGCACACATCTGTGTGCCGGTATTTTTGCGTCGGCCTCCCAAACGGTAAAGAGCACCACACGTATGTGGTGCTCCTTCTCTCATCCATCATATACGGCAGCGTTTCTCGCCGCGTACCGTGCGCCGGAACTTCAGCGCAGTTTTGGAATCAGCAGCATGTACTGTGCCGCATCGGTATCATCCTCCAGCTGATTGGCAATGCGGATCGCATCCTCATCCGTCTGATAGCGCTTGGCAATGTCCCAAAGCGTCTCCCCCGCTCCCATGCGGTATAAAACCAGACTGGGACCTGATGTCCCTTCCCTTTCCGAAAGCGTCGCCGCGGTGATTCCGTTGACTGTCTCCTCTCCCGCGCAGCGCAGGGAGAATCTGACCGGAATCCGTACCAGACATGTGCTGCCGGTAAATTGCGGCAAAACCCGGCAGCAGCTTACGCCAACCGGACCGCCGATTCCTTCTGCCGGAGCCATAACCTCCGCTGTCCGTTCCGTGCTGACCGGTGCACCGGTTTCATCCAAATAGAGCAGCTGGACATGCAGCAGCGTGTGCAGCTGTGTTCCGTTCTCTGCTGCGGTGATCTCCACAGGCCCACAGTCCAGCCCCGTCACTGCGACAAACGGAGCCGCCCCCTCCAATTCCAGCCGCAGCTGCGCCTCCTGCTGCATTTCTCTGTCCGGCAGCATCTGCGGAATGGTCATCTCTTCCCGCTTCAAGTCCGCCGCAAAGCGAACACTGTACAAGTCGTCAATATACGGTAGGGTACGGTGCTGATAGCATTTGATATAGACCCCTATGCGAGCCGTCAGGCAAAAGCCGCACCCGGTATCGGTGCGCAGCGTTCTGACATCACATTCCCGTAGCTCAGGATACAGCGTATACTCCGCCTCCGGCAGCTCAAGTGCCTCGAAAATCTGAGAAAAAGGCATCGTCACGTCATATTGCCGCAGCCGCTGCACCTCATCGCGGTAAAGAACCCACAGCCATAGCTCACCTTTCACCATCAGCTTGTTTCCCAAACGCTGCACGGATAGAACAGCGGGACACACCCGATAGAGCAGCACATCCTCCGGCACGATCCCATTCTCCAGCAGTGCATTTTCCGTAAAGCTGAACTCCTTTTCAGTGATTGCAGCCAGTGTATTGACTTCCAGTGCCCGGCTGTGCCGCCGCAATGTCTGCTCCTCTTCTGCCCCGGTACAGATCCGGTGCTTGGTCGGTCGGTACCCGGTAGCCGTGATTTCCGGCAGTACTTTAATGTACAGCTTCCTCGATGTGGTGGCTCTCGCCTCTGCCAGCAGCACACGCCCTGATATGCAAAGCACCGTGCATTTTTCCAGTGCCCGGTTCTCCAGAACACAGGAAAAGGGCACCGAAACGGCCATGCTCCGCAGCCCATCCGCCTCTTCCGATGTGTAAAGTATCGTTACTTTAACACTGCCGGAAATCGCAGCCTTTCCTGCATTCAACGTCCTTTCATGAATCGAAAAATGTCCCACGGTATCCACGATCCGCGCAATATCCGGGCAATACTCCGGGATCGCCGTTTCCATTACCTCTTCATGCGCCGAAACAAGCGGCTCCGCCGCTTCATAGGAGAAAACATCCTCAAACTGCAAGGCTAATTCCATAGTTCAACCCTCTCAATCGCTATTGTTGCTTCATTATATTGAGAGCGGCATGTTTTTATTCCTTGATCCCAAAAATGCGGCATAACAGCCCGCGCAGCACTTTAGGTGCTTTCCAGACAACAATTTTCATGCACTTTTACCTCCTTTTCAAGCACGAAATACCACAGCCGATCAGCAGGAAGGCCACCAAAAACATCAATACGCCCACAGGAAAGACCGCCGCAATCAGAATCCCGACGCCCAGCGCCAAAGCGCAGATTCCCAGACATTTCTCCCCATTTCCCCTCATGCGGATCCCCCCCTCCCGTCAACAGTTCCCATCACATCTTATGATGCGGCGTTTGTTCCGGTGCGCGCAAAATAGAAAGTCCACCCCCTCAGGGTGGACTTTCTCATGCAAATATCAAATTCGAATCGCCAGCTGATAGGCAGCCTTTGTGCATTTCCAGATATTGCCCGGCCCCTCTGTGCAGCTGCTGTCACCGATATTATAAAGCTCAGGCGCCACTCTGTTTTCCTGCGCGGAAAGGAAGGGGCGCTCATCGCCCTTCGTTCCGGCAGCCAGCACGATCAGGTCGGCACGGAAGGCTTCGATATACGCTTCCTCCCGCATGCGAGGCGCCAGCGGATTTACAATATTCTCCGGCAGAACCGGTGTCCATGTGCAATAAGGGTCCGGCACGGCTTTGGAGCGGTTACGGGAAACAATAACCTGCCCATCCTCCGCCCGCAGCACACGGGCACAGTTGATCAGTATTCCGCCGTTCTCCTCAAAATAATGAATCAGATGCCCGCGGTTTGCCGTGCAGGCTCCCCTGCCAAAATGCTCACCCATCTCGATGCAGGTAACCTGTCTCCGCTTTTCCCCGGCAAGCCAGAAGGCCGTCTCCAGCCCCACCGTACCGCCGCCGATAACGATCACCTTGTGGTCATCATCACGAAGCATCTGCGGATGGGTCAGTAAAAAAGCGGCGTCCACATGGCGCATATTTTCCAGCCCCGGAATCATCACCTCCGATGCTCTGCTGCCGTTGGCAAACACTACGGCATCGTATTTTCCACGCTTCAGCATTCCGTTGTCGGCCTGCGTATTCAAATAAACCGTAATATTCTCCGCATTTTTCACCTGCCTTGTTAATCCGTCGCCATAGTTCTTCAGTTCATATTTCCCCATCGGCGCGGCGGCGGCATGCAATTTCCCGCCCAGCCGGTCTGTTTTTTCAAAGAGGTCAACCCTATGGCCGCGCCGTGCAGCCGTCAGGGAAAAGCTCATCCCGGCGCATCCGCCGCCCACCACCGCAATTCGCTTGCTGCGCTCCGTTTTTGTCAGAGCGGCAGGCAAAACATCCTCAAATCCCGTGCGGGGATTGACGGCGCACTGGGGATGCCCGCCCTCCACAAATTCGTTCACACAAGCCTGCTGACAGCCGATACAGGGACGGATCTCCTCAACGCGGCCGGCATACGCCTTGCTGCACCAGTCGGGATCTGCCAGCAGGGGGCGGCCCAACATAACCATATCCGCCATTCCGTCGCGCAGCGCCTTTTCCGCAAGATCCGGATAGCCTAATTTGCCAACAGCCACAATGGGTACGGCAAGCCCGGCATTGGAACGGACATTGCGCGCCGCAAAATATTCCTTTGCCACCTTGCTGATATCCAGGAAGCAGCCGGCGGGCATCCCGGAAGGCGGATGGGGCAGCCACCAGTTATCATAGCAGCCAAGGTCAACATCAAATATGTCCACGCCGGCCTTAACCAGATTTTCCATATAGTGGAGCGTATCGGCAAGCGAGCGGCCGTTTTTGAACCTGCTGAGCGTTTTAACGGTATCCATCCGCCGGCCATACGTCTCCTCCAAAGCAAGGCTCAGATCAATACGGTACATGATCGGATAGGCAGGCCCCACACGTTTGCGGATCCCCTTGACCAATTCCAGCCCAAAGCGCTGCCACGCCGCATATTTTCCGATCCTGCGGCGGTTAAAGGCCGGATTCGTTAATTGATCCAGCAGATAGCCCTCATGGCCGTGCAGATACACACCGTCCAGTCCCATGGTCTTGGCATCCATCGCGGCTTGCCCCGCATTTTTGATAATACGGTCACACTCGAAATCCGTCAGCGGCCGGCAGGGAATATCAGGCAAATAGTAATTGGGATTCACAGAGGCGGAAACAGGCAGACGGCCTTTTGTCATCAGGCATTGCGGATTGCCGACACGGCCCAGCCCCGGCGTCAGCTGGATAAAAATGCGGCTGCCTCTTGCATGAACGCCCTGTGCCAGATCTCGCCAGCCCATCAGATTTGTCCGCGTTCCGTCGATCCGGGGAAAGTAGGAAAAATTCCCCTTTTCTGTTACCGAGGCATCAATATGGTGGCTGACAGGCACAAGACCCGTTGTCAGCAGGCCCACACCGCCCTCAGCTCTGGCAAAAAAATACGCAAGCATCTTGTCATTTGGCCGACCGGTTTCCTCCGCCATCTGGCAATTTCCCATCGGCGCCATGATAATACGGTTTTTCACCGTAAGGCTGTTGATCCGAATGGGCGAAAACAGCTGGGAATAGGGATAGTATTCTTTTGTCAGCCGCGCTGTTCCGCCGGGACAGTTCTCCTTTTCCGTGCATACCCAGTTGCCATAGCTGTTGACCAGACGCTGCACCAGCACATCTCTCTTCACGCAATATTCCCCTTTCAATGGCAGCTTTCTCCATTTCAGCATACCATACTCCCACATCATGTGCAACATAAATGAAAAGAGACCCGCAGGTGTTCCCTGCGGATCTCTTGAAAGGGCATTTACTTACCGGCGTTCATCTGAGCGGCGACTTCAGCGGCGAAGTCCTCCTGCTTCTTCTCGATACCCTCACCGGTCTGATAGCGAACGGCATCCACAAACTTGACGCTGCCGCCCAGCTTCTTGGCGGCGTCGTCCACGTACTTCTCAACGCTGCCCTGGAAGATGTCGCTGCGGACGAACTCCATCTGCATCAGGCAGTTCTCCTCATAGAACTTGTTCATCTTGCCCATGACGATCTTTTCCTTGACCTGAGCGGGCTTGGAAGCCATCTTGGGATCGGTGT
>CAKTGD010000113.1 GCA_934561335.1 uncultured Oscillospiraceae bacterium | reverse complement strand
GTGATGGTACAGATTGATTTTGCACCGGAGTATTCCTATGATGAAATAGTCACTTACCTGCTTGAACAGCAGAATTTGAGGAAGGATCAGACAGTAGATGAACTGCTGACGGGCTTTTTAAATAAGAAGATTAATCTGACATTTCTTAAGAAATGCCGGATTGCCGGAAACCGGACGGTAGAATCCCTGCAAAAGAAAGAAATCAAGCAGCTTGCAGGACTTTATAAGAATTATGAAGTACATATTACGGGTACAAATCCGTTTTTAAATGCACAGGTCTGTGCGGGCGGTCTGGACGTAGACGAGGTGGATGAGCAGATGCAGGTGAAGAAGTATCCAGGACTTTTTGTAACAGGAGAGCTACTGGATGTGGACGGGATCTGTGGCGGTTATAATCTGCATTGGGCGTTTGCAACAGGTGCGATTGCAGGAAAAGCGATAAGAGGTTAAACAGATGATACGGATCAATCAGGTGAAGCTGCCTGTGGAGCATACGACAGAAGCGCTCCATAAAAAGGTACAGGAGCTTTTGAAATATAAAGGATCAATGGATGTGGAGATTGTGAAGCGTTCCCTGGATGCACGGAAGAAGCCGCAGCTTTTTTATGTTTATATGCTGGATGTGACTATTCCGGAAAAGGAAGAGAGGAAACTTTTAAAACGATGTCGCAGCAGCCAGATTCAGAAGGTCGAACCGGTGAAGTATGTATTTCCGGTAAAGCATTATGAGGGGCAGAAACGCCCGGTTATTGTTGGAATGGGACCTGCAGGACTGTTCTGTGGCTATGTGCTTGCCAAAGCCGGATTCCGTCCGATTCTTTTGGAACGGGGAAAGTGCGTTGAAGAAAGAAACCGGGATGTGGAAGCCTTCTGGAAAACGGGACACTTGAATACAGAGTCCAATGTGCAGTTTGGAGAGGGCGGTGCCGGAACCTTTTCGGATGGAAAGCTGAACACTCTTATTAAGGACAAATATGGCCGTAATAAAGAGGTATTAAGGATTTTTGTAAAGCATGGCGCTCCAAAGGAAATTTTATATGATTATAAGCCGCATATCGGCACAGATATTCTGAAAGAGATTGTTCGTTCCATGCGGGAGGAAATTCTTGCATCAGGTGGGGATGTCCGGTTCGAAACCAGGGTGACGGATCTGCTGATTGCAGATGGCAGGATAAAGGGACTTGTTTTAAACGGGCAGGAAGAGCTTTTGGCAGAGCATGTGGTGCTTGCCTTAGGACATAGTGCAAGAGATACATTTTCCATGCTTTTAAAGCAGAAGATCGTGATGGAGCCTAAGCCTTTTGCCATAGGAATGCGTGTGGAACATCCTCAGGAATTGATTAATTTGTCACAATATGGTAAAAAAGAAGCAGGAGAACTTGGAAATGCCATCTATAAGCTGACGGCAGAGACAAGTGAGAAGCGTGGAGTCTATACCTTCTGTATGTGTCCGGGAGGATATGTCGTGAATGCTTCCTCGGAAGAGGGACGGCTTGCGGTAAACGGCATGAGCTACAGTGGAAGAAACAGTACCAATGCAAACAGTGCCGTGATTATTACAATTACCCCGGAGGATTACGGGGATGGAACAGATCCGTTAAGCGGAGTAGCATTTCAGCGTAAGCTGGAAGAAAAGGCCTATCAGATTGGAAACGGGAAAATTCCGGTGGAACGTTACGGAAACTTCAGGCGTGCAGTTTTGGAAACAGAACTTCAGGAACCGGAAGTCATACAGGATGATCAGAAGAAAACCGGGACAAGCGGAATGGAGGACATCACGCCCTGTATCAAAGGACAATGGACCCTGGCACCGGTGCATGAGATCTTGCCGGATGCCCTGAACCATGCGTTTGTAGAAGGCATGGAAGCGTTCGGAAAGAAGATCCATGGATTCAATGGAGACGAGGTTTTAGTGGAAGGAATTGAAAGCCGGACTTCTTCTCCGGTGCGGATCCTTCGTACAGAATCGGCACAGGCCCTTGGGGTTTGGGGATTATATCCCTGCGGAGAGGGAGCCGGATATGCAGGTGGGATCACATCAGCTGCCATGGATGGAATTTTTGTAGCAGAACAACTGGCCAGAGTACTTCAGGAGGAGGTGTAACACAATGAACCAAAGCATTGTTATGACGAAGCAGGAATTGCGAAACCGTTATCTGCAAAGAAGAAATGACCTGTCTGTACAGGAACGGAAGGAAAAGAGTATTCAGGTATTACAGAATCTGCAAACGCTTCCGGAATTTCAAAAGGCGGAGGGGGTGCTGATTTACCTGAATTACCGGAGTGAAGTAGAGACCATTCCCTTTGTGGAAGAGCTGCTTCAAAAGAGAGAGAAGAGGATCTTTGTTCCGAAGGTATGCGGAATGGATATCCGTTTTTATGAAATCACCTCGATGGAGGATGTAAAAAGCGGATATCAGGGGATTCTGGAGCCGAAGGAAGGAATGGAAGAATTCTCTGCGCAGAAACTGGATGCAAAGAATTGTCTGATCGTACTTCCGGGATCTGTCTTTGACCGGAAATGTAACCGCATGGGATATGGAAAGGGTTTTTATGACCGGTTTATGAAGCTGAATCCTCAGATATATGGAGCAGGATTATCCTTTGATTGCCAGGTAGCACCTGTGCTTCCTGTACAGGCACATGATTACCGGATGAATGCATTAATTACGGAATCCGGCTGTTACTTTAAGGAGTAAAGTGCAGTAAAGGATATAGAATCTGGAATGAAAAGATCAGAATGATGTTACATAAATGCAGATAGAGAATAGACTGGGATGGAGAAAGGGAATGGAAGAGCTGACACTTTTAGGAGAACGTGCCGTGCAGGCAAAATATGAGCTGCAGCGCATGACAACAGAAAAGAAAAACGAGGTACTTGAAGCGGTTGCGGAGGCATTAATCCAAAACACGGAGTATCTTCTTTTGGAAAATCACAAGGATCTGGAGCGTGGAATTGCAAATCAGATGAATCCCGGGCTGGTAGACCGGCTCCGGCTTACGAAGGAACGCATTGCCGGCATGGCAGAAGGAATCCGTCAGATTGTAAAGCTGCCGGATCCGGTGGGGGAAATCTTAGACGATTATGAAGCGGAGAACGGACTTCATATTGTAAAGAAGAGAGTTCCCATGGGAGTCATCGGAATCATTTATGAATCAAGACCCAATGTGACAGCAGATGCGTTCGGATTGTGCTTCAAAAGTGGCAGTGCCGTGATCCTGAAGGGGGGAAGTGATGCAATCCGGTCTAATATGGCGATTACAAAAGTTATTCAGGATGCAGTGGTCCGAAGGGGAGTAGATCCTTATGTGATCCAGCTCATTGAATCTACAGACCGCAGTGTAGTCAATGAATTTATGAAGATGAAGCAGTATGTGGACCTGCTCATCCCAAGAGGCGGCGCAGGACTCATACGTAATGTGGTAGAGAACAGTCTGATTCCGGTCATTGAGACAGGAACAGGAAACTGTCATATTTTTGTAGATGAAAGCGCCGATGTGGAAAAGGCGATACCGATTATCCTGAATGCGAAAACCCAGCGGATTGGGGTATGTAATGCCTGTGAATCCCTGGTGATCCACGAAAAGATCAGGGATCGTCTGTTGCCGGAGCTTGCCAGGGCCTTATATGAAAAGAATGTGGAGATCCGCGGAGACGAAGCGGTCCGTTCCTGTATTTCCTGTGTGCCGGCAACAGAAGCAGATTATGGAACCGAATATCTGGATCTCATCATTTCCATGAAAACGGTAGCAAATGTGGATGAGGCAATTACCCATATTAACAAATACAATACCAGACATTCCGAAGCAATTCTCACAAATAATAAAGAAAACGCAGAGAAATTCTTAAATGAAGTGGATGCTGCCTGTGTTTATCTGAACGCTTCCACAAGATTTACCGATGGTTTCGAGTTCGGACTGGGGGCAGAAATCGGAATCAGTACGCAAAAGCTTCATGCCAGAGGACCAATGGGGTTGAAAGAACTGACTTCCTATAAATATGTTCTTGAAGGGGACTGGTTAAGCAGAAAGTAAAAATACAGAAAACGGGGACAAACAAATGAAAATTGGAATTGCATTATTGATTATTGCAGTAATCATGTGTATTCTGATCCTGATATTTTCCTTTGGAATGGTTCAGTTCATTACAAGACCTGAAAAGTGGTCACTTGAAGATTTCAAGAAACGGATTGAGGATGATGGTGTTTCTTTTGAATGTTTTTTAAAAAGCCGGCGTGAGGTGTTTAATGTATATTCTGACTATGGGTATGAGCTGCATGGTTTTCTGATGAAGCAGGAGAATCCAACGGATCGTTACGTGATCCTTACGCATGGATATTCGGGTAACCGGTGGGAATCACTTGCTTACGCAAATATCTATTATGAGCTCGGGTACCATGTTTATCTTTATGATATGCGTTATCATGGAGATAATGATGATGGCGAAGAAAGCTTTTGCTCCATGGGGTGCTATGAGCATATGGATATCTTAACCATAGCAGAAGAACTGAGAAGACGCTTTGGAGAAGAAATACGTATTGGACTCCATGGCGTAAGCCTTGGAGCCTCAAGCAGTATTCTGGCACTTCGGCTTTATGACGGATTTTCCTTCTGCGTTTCAGATTGTGGCTTTGCAGATCTGAAAGATCTGATGGCGTATCTGGCCGGAAAATGGTTTCATCTTCCTAAAATGATGATGTACCCGGTAAATTGGGCATGTTACTGTAAATATCATTTTGATTTATTAAAAATAAAGCCATGGAAGGCATTACAGAAGAATATGGTAACTCCGTTGTTGTTTATTCATGGAACAGCAGATGACTTTATCCTGTCTTCCCATGCGAAAAGGATGTATGAGGCAGCATCTTCCTATAAGGAGCTTCATTATATTGAGGGGGCAGAGCATGCCAGATCCATTTATCAAGCACCAGAGGAATACCGGAGAATTGTAACAGAGTTTCTTAGAAGAGTTTGTCCTGACAGAACAGAAATATCCAGGCAGATAGAAATATAATATTTGGAAATCATGAACCCCGCAGAAATCATCTGCGGGGTTCTTTAATCTGGTAACGGAACAGTTACAATAATTTCATATAAAACGGTCAGGTATTGAATGATTACTCAGCCTTAACTTCTTTCCA
>CAKTGD010000112.1 GCA_934561335.1 uncultured Oscillospiraceae bacterium | reverse complement strand
AAAGCCGACCAACAGCGAGTTCATCGCCATGATCGCGGATCGTATCCGCCTGCACAGCAAGCGCCAGATGCGCTGAGGAAACAAAATGAATTGCCCCCGTTTATCAGACAATGTCTCAACCATCTGATAAACGGGGGCAGTTCATCCCCTGCGGCGCTTTACAAAATAATCATTTAACAATATTTTTCCCGCTTCAGCGGATTTTCAGCACGGCAGACACAGCCAGATCCAGCACTTTCTCCACCTCGCTCATGACTGCCGGTTCCGCGCTTTGAAGATGCTGCTGCAAAATCAGGAAGAGCGGCCCAAACAGCATGGCATTGATATAGGCAATATTGTCGGTTTTCATCAGCCGGCGGTAGATAGCCTCCTGATACACCGCCAGCAGTGCGGGCGGCGGCAGCTGATGCTCCTGTATCGTCTCAGCCGTCACAAACTCCGGGGCATTGAGCACCGACAACATAAAATGAGCCTCCTGAGGATGGGCCAACAGCATGTGCGCCAGATGCAGCAATCCGGAAAACAGCTTTTCGCCTGTATCCCGCCCGCTGTCTATGGCTTCCTGAAGCCCCTCCTGCAATGTCTGCCATACCCATCCGTAGATGCAGGAGAGCATATCCGTCTTATCCCGGTAATAGACATACGGCGTTCCAGAGCTGATTCCGGCACGTTTGGCCAGCTTGTCGAAGGACAGACCTGCAAGGCCCTCCTCCATTGTAATCTGGAGAACCGCCTGCGTTACCTTATTTCGTTTTTCTGTGTCAATTTTTCTCATGTTTCAATAGTAAACGATGATTTACTTATTGTCAAGTCCTATTTTTCCATAGAAAAGAGCGGCTAAAAAGCCGCTCTTTTCCAGAAATTTGCCTTTATAAAGGATGTCTCATGCCTGTATGACAAAAGCCTCCTTAAAACCCGCCTCCTGTACCGACTGACAATAGCTTATCGCCCGCTGCCGGTCATGAAAGGCTCCCACCTGCACCCGGTAGAGAGGCGTCGCTTCCGGAGAAAGCTGTTCCTCTGTCGGGTTCGGCGCAAGGTAGGGCATATCGAAGAACGCGCACACCGCCTTGCAGGTTTCCTCCGCAATGGCCTCCATGTTGTCGATCAGCCACTGGGCTTCCTCCGGATTATCGTGGAAGCCAAACTCCGGCAGCACCGCAGGCATGGCAGGTGCCCGCAGCTCATAAAGGCGCGTATCCTCAATAAGCCGCTCGGATGTGCCGGGGGACATGGGGGCAATGCGATCCTGAATCAGCCGTCCGATGGCGCGGCTTTTTTCGCTGGGGTAACAGTGTACCCGCGTCCCCGCCACCTTGCCGTTAAAGCCGTTGGTGTGGAGGGCGATGTGGAGATCGGCAGGCCATTTGTTGGACGCGCTGACACGGTCGTACATGTTGCCGTACTGCGCATTGATCACCTCGAAATTGCAGCGCTTGAGCGCGATTTCCAGATAATCGGCGCAGCGGCCCATCTGTTCTTTCTCGTTGGTGGTGCGCCCGTTCCACAGCGCTTCGCTGGCGTAGAGGTTGCTGGCGCGATCCTCGGGGCTGAGGAATACCTTCGGCATGGCTTATTCCTCCAGCTCCGGCAGCCCCGCCAGAGAGGTCAGCAGGCTCAGGATACCGGCCAGCACGGCGGCGCTGGCCACGGTGACCCAGTTTACTTCCGACAGCACGGCGCCGGTGCCGATGGTGGCCACGGCGGTCTGTGCCACAGTCTTAATGGCGCGGATACCCGCTGCCTTGATCCAGTTTTTCCAATTCTTCATAGTTTGCACTCCTTTCCGGGCAGTCAGCCCTGTCCCATTTTATGCGTCCGCTCCAAATCGGTAATACGGTGATTGGCCACCTTAATCCGCTCATCCAGCACAGAGACAGATTCCTCCAGCATATAGGTGCGTTCGATCACCTGATTATGCTTTCCCACCTTGCTCTCCAGCTGTTCCAAGCGGTACGCCACCAGCGCGGCGCTCTTACGGTTGGCAAGGTAACTGCCCGCCAGCGTCCCGGCAAGGCCCAGCACAGCCACAATGATTGCCTCTGTCATCAGCTGACCTCCGTGAAGTATTGTCCCATCAGCTCATGGGGCAGGTATTGCAGCGTCACCTTGCCGCCCTCTGCCTCGCCGGTTCGGGTGCAGCGGTACAGCTTTCCATCCTCCGGGTCTTCGTAATACAGGCCATAGACGTACTCCATGCCACGCGCCGCCGTGACGGGGTCATCCCGCGTGCCCGCGTGCACCGCCTCGATCACCTCCCATAGGGCTGGGGTCTTGTCCGGCGTCCACGTCTCCTGCGAGGTATGCCCCTGCAAGCACTTGTATAGCACACCGCCATACAGGCACCGATCACCCACAGCATAGGCCACACTGTCACTGCTCCACGGGCGATAGATCATCGGCGCTTTTACTGCCTGCTCATCGGTCAGAACAGCCGCAGCCGCGTCCATGCTGGCGCGAAGTGCCTTGGCCTGTTCCAGAATGTCAGTTCTCATATCATTCCTCCGTTTCAATACCCAATAGCTTCAATGCTTCCTGATACTGCGAATTTTCCAAGCGGCCCTGTTCCAGCGGCGTCAGCACCTGTGCGCCATCGCGATAGAATTTCTCCCCATCATAGGTATCCCCGATGGTTACCGGTCTGTCCTCCAGCCGCACCGCGCCGGGGAATTCATGCTCATTCTCCGCTGCCAGCCAGATAATATTGACTACAACGCCGTTTTCCACCAGTGCGTAGTTGGATACCAGATTGTGGTTTTCCACTGCATATGCCATGATTCATCTCTCCTTTTCTTATCGATGGTTGCGGATGCATACAATGCCGCTGCCGCCTGATCCGCCGTATTCATTCTTGGACTTGTTCTCGCTTCTGCCACCACCGCCGCCGCCAGTATTAGCTTGACCATTCATGGTGCTAGTTTCATTATAGTAAACGCCGTTACCGCCACCGCCAGCACCGCCCGGAATTGTTACACCTTTATTGCTTGAACCACCACCACCGCCGCCGGCATACAACTTGCCACTGGGT
The DNA here is from genome assembly GCA_934561335.1 of uncultured Oscillospiraceae bacterium. The sequence continues at coordinate 2,242 of CAKTGD010000112.1, read as the reverse complement.
TCCCCGAATTCTCTGGTTGTAGTGCCCTGCCCGTTGCCTCCTACAAATGAATTATACTTGCCACCATTTCCGCCGTTACTACCGCCAGGGCTGTTGACAGCACCCGAACCGGAACCACCGTCAACACCATGCCCCGGTTTAGTATTTGGCAGTTTGCTGTTACCACCAGCGGCTGACACTCCAAAGGCAGAAGTGTCGCCGCCCTTAGTGGAAATGTTTTGGTAATAATTGTTACCAGCAGCGCCAGCGCCGATTAAGATTTGATAGTTCCCGGGAGCTACAGCAATTTGTTTTTGAGTCTTGGTGTAACCACCAGCGCCACCAGCGTTACCATCCATCGTCGAGCAACCATAAGCACCGCCGCCTCCGCCGCCCACCAGAAACACATCCAGCCTTGCGGCATTGCCCTCGTCAGTGACGGTGAGTGTTCCGGAGGTTTTGAATCGAATCACGAAGTTGTCGCCCAGATCTCCTTCTACGTCATAGGCGCCCGTGTAGGTAAAGGCAAATTCGCCAGACAGCACCAGCACATCGTTGAAATAGACCTTCTTGGCCTTCACATCATTCCAGTACACCGATTTTACCTTGGTGTCATTCATGAATAGCGCCATACTTCATCACCCCTGCAATTTCAGTGTTGCCGTGGCGCTGTCCCAGCTGGCCTTGGTGATTTTACTGCTTACCTGAGAAAGCGCCGCATTGAACGCGCTCTCCGTATCAGTGTAGCCGCCGTCTCTGGCCGCCTGATAGGCGCTTTTACCGGCGGCGCCCGCCGCGCCGGAGTTGCCCTGCGGGCCAGTCTCGCCCTGCGGGCCTTGGGGGCCGGTTTCTCCCTGCGGGCCTTGAGGTCCTGTGTCCCCTTTATCGCCCTTTGGGCCTTGGAGACCCTGCTCGCCCTGCGGGCCGCTTTCTCCCTGTGGGCCGGTCATTCCCGTCTCACCTTTTTCGCCCTTGGGGCCCTGTGGGCCGGTATCCCCCTTGTCGCCCTTGGGCCCTTTCAGCGCGCCCACATTGACCCACATTGCCTTGTCCACATCCCACTGGTATACGGTGTTGTTCTCCGCCGTTCCAACGAACCATGCGTCCCCGCCGCTGCCGGTGGGATGGGCTGCCTGCAAGTCCGAAAGCGCACTGTACAGGCCTTTCACCGTGTAGCTGTCGCCTGATGCACCCGTCTCTCCCTTCGGGCCCTGTATACCCTGCGGCCCAGTGGGGCCCACATCGCCGGTTTCACCCTTCTCGCCTCTTGGCCCCTGAATTCCCTGCGGGCCCTGTTGGCCCATATCGCCCTGCGGCCCTTTCAATGCCGCCAGCTGTTCGGCGGTAAAATCCCCATAGGTGAACGCCGCACCCTGCGGGCCTGCCGGCCCTCTCTCCCCCTTTGGGCCTGTGGGGCCGTCAAACGCTCCGGAAGCCTTGGCTTTTTCCAGCGCCTCTTCCAATAACGCCTGATAAAAGGGTTCTTCCGGATCTGCCGCCGGATCGCCGGTGGGATCCGCGCCGGGCCAAATCCATCCGCAGTCGGCATACACAGTAGGGATTGCCACGTTGCCGGCCTCATCCAATCCATACACACCCACCAGAAGGCATTCGCCGGGTAAAGTCAGGCACTCCCACGGAATGACACATGTACCGTCGCGCCAAGCCGATTCCTCTACATCACGGCATACGGTTCCGGAGCGAAAAACCGCAATTTTCCGCAGTGTGTCCCACCTTTTATCGGAAAAGGAAAAAGTTACCGTCGCGCCCACCATGCCGCTGGTCAGCGTGGCAGGCTCTGTTATCGCGGCATCCGCCGCATGAACGCTGATTTGAATGCTGCTCATACTTATACCTCCCTGTCAATTATTGGGGGAATGAAAAACCCCCTCATGCCACGATTTTCCTTCCGCTGTTGTTGCCTTCTGGGAGACAACAACAACGGAAAACGCCCTTTTTTCTTCCGGCATTGTTCTTATGTGTCTCGGAGGCTGCCCACCTTCCCTCTTCCGCATCCGATATTCCCCAAGCGGGCAAGATATACCAGACACCTCGGCACAGACCTCTCCTGAAGCCTTGTAAAAAAGTACCCGTCAGGAAATAAGAATCTACATTTACAAGGGTGCTCATAAGACAGTAATTCTAAAAATTACGATTATGGCATCTGTCAGGCGGGATTGGGAACAAAATAACGGGTATCTGGTGAGAGCCGGATACCCGTTATTTTTTTGCCGTCACGAAAAGCAATAGATTTATTCACAGC